>JAKMCX010000011.1 GCA_022428285.1 Flavobacteriales bacterium | reverse complement strand
AGCTGAGACTGTCCGGTGACGGTTAACAGCAAACGTCGGGTGAGTTCAAACTCATCCCTCACTGCCGTCCAGAGGCCACCAAAGTCAGGGTGGTGCTCCAAATGAGCGGTAAGGTCAAAATTGCATTTGCGCATGCTCTGCATGCTGTTCTCGACCAAGGCGGCAAACAAAGGTTGATCGCGGTACAAAGCCGCTGCATCCGACAACCTCCCTTCCTGCTCCAGCACCTGCAACGCCGTACCGATGCCAAAGAATCCGGGAACGTTCTGCTTGAGCTGACTCCAAGACCCCACAAACGGAATGGCCCGGAGGTCATCGAGGGTGAGTGGTCCAGATTTCTTTCGGCGGGTTGGGCGGCTCGCTATGTTGGTTTCACCGTAGTACTTGAGCGTGCCGTAGGTCTGCAGATAATCCATAAACTCTGGACGGGCCTTGAGCGCATTGTACTCGGCATAGCTCCGCTCGGCAAGCAGGTTCATCAAAGACCGCTGGTCCGCCGTCCAGCGTGATTTTTCGGGATCAATCAAACGGTGCTGCAAACCCGCTGTGAAGAGCAGCTCAAGGTTGTAACCGGCGCTCAGTGGCGTACCAAAGTTGGAACTGATGGATTGACCTTGGATCGTCGTCTGCACCTCCCGGGTGTCGACATCTGGGCCGAGCGACGCATAGAACCTGTGGGTGTTGCCCCCACCTCGGGCAGGCGGGCCGCCCCGGCCATCAAAAAAGACCACTTCTACCCCCGCCTCGGCGCAGGCTTGAGAGACCGTCTCCTTGGCCTGGTGAATCGACCAATTTGCACGCAAATAGCCCCCGTCCTTGGTGCCATCGCTGAAGCCCAACATCACAGTTTGACGGTCGCCGCGTTGGGCAACATGGGCGCGGTAAGCCGGATCAGAAAGCAAGGTCCTCATGGCCTCTGGAGCCGCAGCAAGGTCGTCCACCGTCTCAAACAGCGGCACCAAATCCAAGGGCACCCCGCCCCCATCAAATGTGGTCCTGGCCAAGGCATACAACCGCGCAACATCCGAGGCCCCGCGGCAATTGCTGATGATAAAACGGTGACACCCTTCGGCCCCATTGGACAGCTGGATGTCCCGAATGGCGGCCATCACCTCGACCGCATCGCGTTCCACATCGTCGGAGACCGCCGAGGCTAAGCTCTGGGTCTTCGTGGCCATCAGGGCGCCAACGTCATCGCCGGTGATGCCCATGGCCTCCGCAGCCCGCCGGAGCACACGGCTGTCTTGGCGCACATCAATGGAGGCAAAATGCTGACCAAAAATGGCCAGCGCCACCCTGAGTCTTTGGATTTCCAAAACATGCAACCCACCGTAGTTGCGGCGCACCAACGCCTCCACCTCGTTGAGGTTGGACAAGGCCTCCTCCACATCGAATCCCACATCCTTGGACAACAACGCCGCCTCCACTAGGGACTGCACAGCATCCAACATGCCTTGCACGCCCTTAAAGGTGATCCGCCGCCTCAGCGCCCTCAATTCTCGGCGGTAACAGCGGAGCAGCATCAAGCGCAATCGGCTCGCCACACGCAAGGTGGTTTCTGCGTCCACAAAAGGATTGCCATCGCGGTCTCCCCCTGGCCAAAAGCCGATGTCAAAGGCCGCCGCAACATCCATGGGGTCCATTTCTGCCGCTGCCCCCACCCGCATCACCAAAGCGGGCAAAGCGGGATAAAAAACATGCTCGAGGTACCAACCTTGTCGCACGGCCTCATCATAAGGTGTGGGCGCTTGCTCTTGGAAAAATGGAGTCAGTCCGAGTTGGTGCAGCAAATCACGGGCGCCCTCAAAATCACCACGGCGCACCACCTCGGTCAAATCCGTAATGATGCCCAAAGCCGAGCCCGGATAGAACTGTGTGGGGTGTGCCGTCAGAACAATCCGCACGCGCTGCGCCGCCATGGCTGCCTTGAGCTCTGACTGTAGGTCCCTGCGCTCGATCCGAGGGAGCAAACCGGCCAGCGATTCAGCGCCCTGCAAATCATTGAGCCGCTCGTAGCGGGCATCTTCCAAAGCATCCACCAGCACCACTTGGCGCTCGATGTATTGAATAAAACGAAACAGCATGCCCGCCTGATCTTCAGGTGCAATGCCGGCCTGTTTGAAGTACCCCTCCACCACTTCTCGCGGCGAGTCGCCTTGGGCCAGGGCTTTTCTGCAGGTCTCTTGAAACAAGGGCACCTGCACTCCCGTCCCCCGGATTCCGTCCAAAGGAAGCGTCAAAAAAATGCTGTTGTAAACCTCGAAAGGGCGGGCCACCGCCGCGGTGTAGGGCGTATTCTCCATGGGTCAAGAAAAGTTGAGGAGTCGGAACATTGCCGACGCACTAAAACTACAATGAAACCCGCCGCATGTTCCCCAAGCCCACCCCCGTAAATTCGCCGACATGGAATACCGCAGGCTTGGAAACAGTGGGTTGCAACTCTCCGAACTCTCCTTTGGAAGTTGGATCACCTTTGGCAATCAAATCGAAGACGCGACCAGCGGACGCTTGCTGGACATGGCGTACGATGCCGGTGTCAACTTCTTTGACAATGCCGAGGTCTATGCCAACGGTGCCTCCGAAGAGGTCATGGGCCGTCTTCTGGCACAGCGAGACTGGCCAAGGGACACCTGGTGCGTCTCCTCCAAAGTGTTTTTTGGTGCCGGCGGCAAGCTGCCCACCCAACGCGGCCTTCACCGCAAACATGTGACCGAGGCCTGCCACGATGCCCTCAAGAGGTTGCGCGTGGATTACCTGGACCTGTTCTTCTGTCACCGTCCAGACAAACAAACGCCCATGGAAGAAACCGTGTGGACCATGCACCAGCTGATCCAACAGGGCAAAATCCTGTATTGGGGGACCAGTGAGTGGAGCGCAGCCGAAATCATGGATGCCCACCGCATCGCAGAGCGCCACCACCTCATTGGGCCGGTGATGGAACAACCGCAGTACAACATGTTTGTGCGCCGCAAAGTCGAGGTCGAATACGAGGACGTCTACCGCACAGTGGGCTTGGGAACCACCATTTGGAGTCCGCTGGCCTCGGGCATCTTGACCGGGAAATACAACGGTGGCGCCCCATCAGATGTGCGCCTCAAAAGAGAAGAACTCCAGTGGATGGCCGACCGCATGCTCACAGAAGCGAACCTCAAGAAAGTCGCAGAACTGGGCGAACTCGCTGGCGATTTGGGCACCAGCCTTGCCAAACTCGCCTTGGCATGGTGCCTCAAAAACCCCCGGGTTTCCACCGTCTTACTCGGTGCCACCAAAGTCAGCCAACTCGAAGAAAACCTGCAGGCAGCCGAAGTCGTCCCCTTGTTGACCCCCGAAGTGATGGAACGCATTGAAGGCATCCTCGACAACGCACCTACACGCCCCCAATACTGAGCCATGCGCATTGACATCCTCTCAGCCGTGCCCGACCTGCTCCAGGGCCCATTTAGCGAAAGCATTGTCGGACGCGCCCGCAAATCGGGGGTTGTCGAAGTCGAAGTGCATGACATTCGAAAGTGGAGCACCGACAAACATGGCAAAATTGACGACACCCCCTTTGGTGGTGGCGCAGGCATGGTCATGGCCATCCAACCCATTGTTGACGCCATCGCCGACCTCCAGTCTCAGCGGACCTATGACGAGGTGATTTACCTGACCCCCGATGGAGAACGGTTGGCGCAGGGCCGCGTCAACCAACTGAGCCTGTGCGGAAACCTGCTGCTCCTTTGTGGACATTACAAAGGCATAGACCAGCGGATCCGCGAACAGGTCATCACCATGGAACTCAGCATTGGAGATTATGTGCTGAGTGGCGGAGAGCTCGCAGCCGCTGTTTTGGCAGACGCCCTCGTTCGCCTTGTCCCCGGCGCCATTGGCGATGGAGAAAGTGCGCTCACCGACAGTTTCCAAGACGGACTGCTCGCTCCACCTGTATACACAAGACCTGCGGAATGGCAGGGACATCCTGTCCCCGATGTGCTGCTTGGAGGGCATCATGCCGAAATCGAGAAGTGGAGAATGGAGCAAGCTTTAGAAAGAACGCAACGGCTTCGTCCAGACCTGTTGGACGAGGCGTGAATTGTCGTAATATTGCACCCCGATTAATCGGACCTATTTCATCATACGCGTCATGGATCGTCTTCGTCAAATTTCCCAGCAGCTTGTCCCCGTCCAAGAATGGCCTGAGTTCAATGCTGGTGACACCCTCAAGGTCAGTTACAAGATTAAAGAGGGCGCAAAAGAGCGTACTCAAATTTTCCAAGGCACTGTAATCCAGCGCCGCGGAGAAGGACCAACCGCTACGTTTACCGTCCGTAAGATGGCTTCCGGTGTCGGTGTGGAGCGTGTATTCCCCATTTCAAGCCCCTTCTTGGAGGCTGTTGAAGTGATGAAGCGTGGTAAAGTGCGCCGTGCGCGCATCTACTACCTGCGCGGCCTGACGGGTAAATCTGCCCGCATCAAGGAGAAGCGCACTTTCAGCGCTTCCAAATAATTCAAGACCCTGTCCAACGACGAAGCCGGCCCTGTTGCCGGCTTCGTCGTTTGCAGCCGGGCGTAAGGCGTATCTTGGCATAAGCGAATGGACCAACCTTTTGATCTTCAAATCATCTGCAGCACGCCTGGAGATGTGGCACGGGCCACACGCGGTGGGGCCACGCGCATCGAAATTTCCGGTTGCTACACCGCCGGCGGAGTCACCCCTTCCCCAGGCATCATCCGACACTGCATCAAATCCACAGACCTGCCGGTCACCGTGGCCATGCGGCCCCGCGAAGGCCATTTGGTATACACGGCTTCGGAGCGTGAAATCATCTTGGAAGACGCGGAATGGAGCCTGGCCGAAGGCGCTGCTACAGTATTGATTGGCGGACTTGACGGCCACCTCAATTTGGACTTCGACCTGATCGAAACCGCCATTGAACGGTTTGGTGGACAGCACGTCATGGTCAACCGCGCCATCGACAGTGTCCGCAAACCAGAACAGGCTTTCGAAAGGCTCAAGTCGTTGCCCATACACGCCCTGGCTTCGAGTGCCGGAGCGGGCAACGCCATCAAAGGCCACGAAAAACTCCTTGGGTGGCAAGCCGAGGCCGACTTTGACATTTTTGCCTCGGGCGCAGTACTCCCCAGTGGCGCCGCTCGAATGTGGACCGCAGGGTTGTCTTGTTTTAGGGCTTCAGCGCGTCACAGTGCGGGCGTCGCCCACGAAGGCCGGTGGTTCGAAGGCGAACTCTATCCTGTGGATGCCCGAAGGGTCGAGCACATCGTGCGTTCCCTTCAAAGGGCCGTTTCCGAAGAATCTGAGGAGGACCAAGACTGAGCCTGTACTTCCCGCCTTGACAGCGCACTTCATCAGGCGCAGCCACGGAAATCAGCTCCCCAGCACCGCAGCCACACGATCGCGCACCGCGCGTTCCTGCTGTTCTGCCGAGGCCTCCAAAGCTGCGCAACGTTCCAACATCTTCTCTACCGTGACTTTGTCTTCCAAGTCGGCCGCATTGACCCGAACGTTCATGACCGCACCCAAGACTGCAGTGCGGGCGCACAAAGCCCCCACTCCGGCGTCGGTCACACTGTTGGGGTTGCCGTATTCAGCCATTTCAGCCATGATGGTCATAGACTCAAGGGCACGCTCAGCCACTTCCAGAGGCGTTTCCATGGCACCGAGTGTTGCGGCCTGAATGGCCGCCTTCCGGTCTGCCTTTTGGGCGGCGTTGCCTTTGGGCATTCCAAAGGCTTCCATGATGGCGTCAAACGCGGCGGTGTCCTCATCCACCAGAGCGAGCAACCGCGTTTGAAGGGCCATACCACGTTCGGCCACCGCGCTAAACTCCTCCCATCGTCCATCCCATCCCCGCTTGTGCGCACTGAGGTTCGCCACCATGGTTCCGAGGGACACCCCCAGCACACCCACATAGGCCGCGATAGATCCTCCGCCTGGGGCGGGACTTTCGCTCGAGGTCTCTTCGGCAAATCCCGTCAACGTCATGGCCGCCAATGGGGCCTTGTCCTGGCCTCCATCTTCCAGTAGGTATTCAATCACGCGCTTGCGTGCATCGAAAGGTGCCAGGTCATCCAGGCCCAGTGACTTCACCGCCACCTTGACCTTTTCCGATTCGCTGATTCCCAAACTGCGCTCCTGCTTGCGCAGGTAATGATCGGCCGCATCCATCAAAACCCGCTTTGGAATCAGACCTACAATTTCACTTCCAGTGACCCGCATCCCACGGGCTATCGACCGTTCACAAGCAGCATCAAATGCCGTGTGCACCGCGGTAACCGAGATGTTGGTGAGGTTGAGCGACAGCTGGGCGATGCCGTATTCCTCGATGTACCAACCGATGCCCTTCACGCATTGGAGCAACCCGGGCTCGCGCATGGGTTCACCCTGGGCGTCGTTGACCACGGGGCCCGAAAGCCCCCCTTCTCTTTTGACGCGCCCGTTCTCCCTCAGGTCAAAGGCCACTGCATTGGCGCGGCGGGATGATGTGGTGTTGAGGTTGACATTGTACGCCACCAAAAAGTCGCGGGCCCCAATGGCCGTAGCGCCCGTTTTGCGGGCCCTGTCATTGAATTCAGCTGGGCCAAAATCCGGCTTCCACTCTGGAGCTCCGAGCTTTTCCAAGCCCTCGTATTCTCCTTTGCGGCAATGGGCGAGGTTTTGACGCTCTGGAGACAAAGCGGCGTCCTCGTAGAAATAACCGGGAATGCCCAGTTCCTTTCCGACGCGCTCTCCCAAGGCGTGCGCCGCAGCCTTGCAATCCTCCATGGTCACACCGGCAACGGGGACAAACGGACACACGTCGGTCGCGCCCATGCGTGGGTGCTCTCCGCGGTGCTTGGACATGTCGATCAACTCGGCCGCTTTGGCCATCAACCGAAAGGCGGCCTCTACGATGGTTTCGGGTGGCCCCACAAAAGTGATCACGGTCCGATGGGTGGAATTTCCGGGGTCTACATCCAGGAGGCGAACGCCTTCTACCGTCTCTACAACGGCAGCAATGGCATCGATGGTGGCCCGGTCACGGCCTTCAGAAATGTTGGGGACACATTCGATCAAACGTAGGGACATGGCTTGGCTTTTTCCGGGCGCCAAACTAATCCGAATTCAGTCACAGACACCACCCCAAGCAGAGAGCAATTCCAACAGGTCCGGTGCACCGATTTGACCATCGCCATTGAGGTCGCTGTTGCAGGACACCGCACAGGTGCCATCGTCCACCGTAGCGAGCGGGTTAAAGTTGGACGCGTCGGCATTGGTGCAGCCCTGCAGATAGCAACTCCCGTCGTCCAAAGAGGCCTGCGCATTGTAGTTGGCGGCAAAGGCATAGGTGCATCCCGCAATCACGTCTGCCACCTCCACATAAGCGGCGGCGGCCTCGCTCTCGCACATCAGGCCCTGCGATGACACCTCCCAATCGTAAAAGAAGTAGTAGTAATTCAGGCCTGCAGTGCTGGGGATGGTAGAGTTTGTGATGGTCGCCAATTCCCCTATGGCATAAGGATAGGCCAGCTCATTGGCTGCATTGTCCCGCCACAAACTGGCCTCCGGCGCATTTACCAGCAAGGCATACCCCGCCCCTTCTGAGATGGGAAAGTTCAATTCAACGGTATTCCAACCCTGCTCCAAATCTTGGGAAACCTCCATCAGTATTTCGGCCAGCACCGAGCGCAGCTGAAAGGTGCGCGGCCCAGCGTTATCGGCCAAGACCTTGACCCGTTCCAGCACAATGTCCTCGTGCGCATCAAAGGTCAATCCATATGCATCTGACCCAATGAAGCCTCCCGAAGACGCCGTCTCTTTACCGCCCATGGCTTCACGGTTATCGCGCATCCCCGCTGCTTTGACCCACCACCCCGTGCTGCCCCCCAATGGAGCAGTGGTATAGGTGGGACTTTCTTGGATGAATGGCCCCACTTGGTCCGTGCTGCCTGCTTGAAGGTCCAACAATGCATTGGGCCCATAGAGGGCATACCACCTCAACGCCTCACCCTCCAGTTGGACCGGCTCAAAAGTGTGGGTGGATCCAGCGGCCACCAATGCAGACGTCACAATGGGAATGGAAGGGGATTCGAAAGTCTCGAGCACCACAGGGTCACTGGTATCAATGTAACCGCAGACATTGGTGGTGGTCACCGTCAACGTATCTGAACTGCCCACATACAAGATGTCCGCTGCAATCCCATTGGACCAAAGCACATTCACTTGCGGGCCCGGAACCGACAATTGCCTCAAAGTGCCCTGACAAAACCGTTGGGGACCATCGGTGACGATGGTGGGCGGCACCGCTTCTACCATCACAACCTCAACCGAAGGCGACAACACCGTGCAGCTGCCGGAAGACAGAAGGGTTTGGACCACCCCCGCCTGTACAACTTCCCTGCCATCGGGGTGATCGGCTCCCAAGGTCCAACCCGAAGCGGTCCATCCATCTGGCACCTGGAAGATGAACGCATCACCGGGACAGAGTTGGACCGATTCTGGCCATTCCAAATCTGGCGACATTCCGAAACAGGGCGTCTCCAACAACGTGTGGTATTGATCGATGGCCGGGTTCATGGCCACGGTCTTCAATCCACTGGGCCAGAACACCTCCACACTGTCAACCGCAGTGCGGTCTCCCAATCCAAAGTTGAACGTCAATGGACCGCAGGAACTGTAGCTGTAGCCCAAGAAGGAGGCATCGGTTCGGTGAAAATCAGCACCAGAATGGACGACCACCCGAGCACCTGCGGCATCGCGGGGCGAAACCACCCCCTCCAACTCAAAGCCAATCCAATGGGCGGCGGTGTCTGCATTGAGGAACAACTGACAGCCCGGATTGGAAGACACCAAGGTGTTGACCACCAGCAAATCCTCCGTTCCATTGTCATCGAAGTCTGCCACCACGGTCGCATAACCACTAAAAGGACTTTCCAAATCGCTCCCCTCGGCGATGTCCGTGAAGGTCAGATCGCCATTGTTGTGGTACATCACATTGGGAAACGGCGAAAAGAAATACTCGTTGGACACATAGAGGTCGCGCTCGCCATCGTGGTCGTGGTCGATGAACACCGTTCCCCAGCCCATTCCTGAATCGCCCACGCCCGCCGTTTCGGTGATGTTCTCAAAAGGAACCACGGGGCCCAATTCAGTCTGGGCACCAGGATTCACATACAGGTCGTTGGGCAGGTTGTTGGAAATGAAGATGTCCAAGAAGCCGTCGTGGTTGAGGTCGGTCGCATCTACCCCCATGCCTTGGGCCTGCAAATCCAGCCCCCAAGCCTCGGCTTGGTTGGTAAACAAACCTGCGCCGTCGTTGATGTAGAGCTTGTTGGCCTGGTTGGCGTCGTGGGTCAAATAAAGGTCCAGGTCACCGTCATTTTCGATGTCGATGAACAGCGCCCCCATGCCGATCAGGTCGTCTGTGGCCCCCGAAGCATAGTATCCGTCGTCAAACCCGCCCTCTCCGTCAGACAGCCAAAACGCGTTGGGCTGGTTCATATTGACGATGTAGAGGTCGAGCCATCCGTCCATGTTGATGTCGGCGGCATGGGCGCCGCGGCATTGTGACGCTTGCCCCAGTCCGAGCTCATCGGTCACCTCGGTAAATGTTCCACCGCCATCGTTGCGCCAGAAATGATTTGCATCTCCCGTGTTGCAACTCAGCAAATCAGGATCGCCATCGTTGTCGTAATCGAAGAAGAGCGTAGCCATCGTAAACCCCTCATCCTCAACTCCTGCCACCACTGGAACGAAAGTGGCATTGCCCTCGTTGCGGTACAGCGTATTGGGAGCCAACCGGCTGCCCACGTAAACGTCCAAATCCCCATCGAGGTCATAATCGGCCACAGAAGCACTGTGGTTCAAGTAACTGCCCAAAATGCCCGCCGTTTCAGAGTGGTTGTCAAAATCCAACGACTGGGCAAAGGCACCCCACGCCCAAAGCGCAGAGCAGACCGTCAAAATGAAAGGGCGAAAATTCTGGATCACAAACAACTGGATTCGTCCATAGGGACAAAATGTCAACCCTTGAAGATACAAAGGGTTCAATCCACCCAATGACCGCGCAGCAAAACACGTTCGGGAAGCGGGTCTCCAAAGGCATAAAGCGCTTCCTCCACCGAGCGCAGTGGCCGGGTCAAAATCAAACTGGCTTCTTGGCCTACCCCCAGGCCGCCCACCTCCTCTTCCAATCCCAAGGCTGCGGCTCCATTGGTGGTGGCCGCAGCCAATGCCTCAACGGGCTCTAACCCCATTCGAACGCTGCCCAATGCTGCCGCCAAGTGCATGTTTCCCGAGGGAGCAGACCCCGGATTAAAGTCCGTGGCAATCGCCAAGGCACACCCCGCATCCACCAGGGCACGGCCCTGCGTAAAGGGCAAGTCCAAAAACAAAGAACACAAAGGCAGCGCGACGGGCATGGTATTGCCTGTGGCGAGTTCGGCCACATCCTCTGCGCGCAAAACTTCCAAATGGTCCACACTCAAAGCGCCATATTCGACGCAGAGGGCGACCCCTCCTGTGGCCTTGAATTGATTGACGTGAACCTTGGCTGGCAAGCCTCTCAGCTTGGCGGCTTCGAGCAATGTCCGGGTCTCATCGAGTCCAAAGTATCCATCCTCGCAGAAGATGTCGACGTGGTCCGCCAACCCCTCGTTCACGATGGCAGGCAATACCTCCCGCACCATATAATCCGTATAGTCTGCAGGACCATTCCAACCGTCAGGAACGGCATGACACCCCAAAAATGTGGTCTTGACAGGAATGCGGTCCAATGCACCCAACCGGCGTGCCACCCGCAACATCTTGAGCTCACTCTCCAGGTCTAAACCATAGCCCGATTTCACCTCAATGGCCCCAGTGCCCATGCGCATCAAGCGCTCCATGCGCTCGAGAGAAACCGCAAAAAGAGCGTCTTCGGACATGGCCCGCAACGCCCTGGCGCTGTTCAGAATGCCCCCACCATTGGCCGCAATCTCTTGGTAGCTCAATCCGCGGATTCGGTCCACAAATTCGCCCTCCCTCGAAGCGGCATGCACCAAATGGGTGTGGCTGTCTACCCATGCCGGCAACACACACCTGCCCGATGCCTCTACCACTTCCAAGTCATTCCAGTCGGCAATCCCCGGAAATTCAGACATGGGCCCGCCACCGATCACACGGCCCTCTTCCAGTGCCAACCATCCGTCTTTGATGACGGACAATTGGCGCATTTCTGGACCTGAAAGTTTGCCCGGCGCCCCTTCTCCAAATCCTACCAAATGGCCGATGTCCTTGATGAGCATGCGGCCCGATGCGAATCCACTTTCCATGGGCCACAAGGTCGCACATCCTGTGCGAGCAGCCGCCGCGTACCTTTGCAACATGCCCGGCAACACCATAGGAGAGCGGTTCAGGCTCACCACCTTTGGAGAATCTCACGGACCCTCAATTGGCGGTGTGCTCGATGGCATGCCCGCTGGGGTCCGAATCGACCCCGAACGCCTGCAGGCCGAATTACACCGCCGGCGGCCGGGACAGTCCAACCTGACCACAGCGCGCAAGGAAGCCGACCAAGTCACGCTGCTGTCCGGCGTTTTTGAAGGCCGCACCACTGGAACCCCCATAGGTTTCACCATCCCCAACAGCGACGCCAAGCCGGAAGACTACGGCCACCTCGAAAGCCAATACCGGCCCAGTCACGCCGACTACACTTACGATGCCAAATATGGCTTCCGCGATTACCGCGGAGGAGGACGGGCCAGCGCCCGAGAAACCGCATCCCGCGTGGTGGCCGGAGCCCTGGCCCGGCAGTTCCTGGAACAACTCTACCCCAAAGGCCCCTTCCCAGAAGTGAGCGCCTATGTAGAGCGCGTGCAAGACATAGCCATGCCCACGCCACCCGCCTTCTTCGCACAAGAAACTGTAGATGCGCACGCGGTTCGCTGTCCAGATACGGATACTGCCCGCCGCATGGAAGCCCGCATACTCGAGGTCAAAAAAGCCGGCGACACTGTGGGCGGCAGCGTTGTCGTTGTGGCCAAAGGCGTGCCCCCAACCTGGGGAGAACCCGTGTTTGACAAGCTTCAAGCAGACCTCGCAAAAGCCATCTGGAGTTTACCCGCGGTCAAAGGACTCGAACTGGGCAGCGGGTTTAGCGGAACCCTCATGAGGGGCTCAGAACACAACGACGCTTTCACGGGCAAAAGCGGCAACATCCGCACCACCACCAACCACAGCGGTGGCATCCAAGGTGGCATCAGCAATGGTGAAGACATTGTGCTGCGCGTGGGATTCAAACCGGTGGCCACCCTCCTCACAGAACAAGCCTCTGTGAACCAAGCGGGTGAAGACGTCGTCTTGAGCGGTCGCGGCCGCCACGATCCTTGCGTCTTGCCCCGGGCTGTTCCTATGGTCGAGGCCATGGTTTTGCTGGTCTTGGCCGACCACGCTTTGCGACAGCGGAGTGCCCGCCTCTGAACATTAGATTGCGCCCTCGAACGGAACGCAACACCAACCTTTGAAACGCATGCGCCTCGCCCTGCATTGGCAAGTCCTCATCGGCCTAGCGGTCGGTGTCCTCTACGCCTGGATGTCCATCACTTTTGGATGGAATCAATTTACCGTGGACTACATCAAGCCCTTTGGCGACATTTTCATCAATGTCCTGAAGCTCATTGCAGTACCGCTCGTTCTATTCAGCATTATGTCAGGTGTGGCGAGCCTTGGTGACCCCGCCAAATTGGGCCGACTCGGGGTCAAAACCGTGGTGACCTACCTCCTCACCACCATGACGGCGGTGATCGTTGGACTGTTGTTGGTCAACCTCATGCAACCGGGCGCCCGGGTGTCCGAAGACCTCCTCGAATCCAACCGCATCCGATACGAGTTGTGGCGCGATGCCAATGGCATTCAAGTCCTGGACGACATCAACTTGCTCAGCGATCCAGCGCTCGCTGGTAAAGTCTCGAAGATCACAGAGGAACAGGTGTCCATGAACGACTGGGTCGTGGACAAACTCGACAAAGCGGAGCGCACCAAATCCTCCGGTCCATTGCAGCCCCTGGTAGATGTGGTCCCGACCAACATCTTCAAATCGCTGGCCGACATGTCCATGCTGCAGATCATATTCTTTGCAGTCTTCTTTGGCGTCGTGCTGGTGGGCATGCCCAAAAACCAGGCGGCACCGCTCATGCGTGCCATCGATTCACTCAACGAGGTGTTCGTTCGGATGGTGTGGGTGGTGATGAAAGCCATGCCGATTTTTGTTTTTGCGCTGATGGCTGGACAAATCGTCAACGCCGCTGGCAGCGATCCTGAAATGTTCATCCAACTCTTGGAGTACCTGCTTCAATACAGCATCGTGGTGGTCATTGGCTTGGCCTTTATGGTCTTCATCTTCTACCCTTCCTTGGTCTCGATGCTGATCAAACCACTGGGGTACAAGGCATTTTTGTCCGGCATGCGCGATGCCCAAATCACGGCATTCTCGACCTCAAGTTCGGTGGCCACACTGCCGGTGACCATGGATTGCGTACGCCACAAAATCGGAGTCTCGGAACGTACAACCAGCTTTGTCTTGCCCATTGGCGCCACCGTAAACATGGACGGCACCTCACTGTATCAAGCTGTTGCTGTCGTTTCCCTCGCGCAATTTCACATGGTCGACCTGAGCCTCGCCCAGCAGGCGGTCATCGTCATCACCGCGACCCTCGCCTCCATCGGTGCGGCCGCGGTGCCCAGTGCAGGATTGGTTTTGATGATCATCGTTTTGGAAAGTGTGGGACTCAATCCCGCATGGATTGCATTGATCTTCCCTGTAGACCGCATCCTCGATATGTGCAGAACCGTGGTCAATGTCACCGGCGATGGCGCCGTTTCTTCGATCATCGCCCAGAGCGAAAACGAACTCGAAGTCCCCACACCGAGCGCATGACCCGAACCCGCCGATTGGCCAGTGTGCTGCTGACCGCCTGCTTTTGTGCAGGTTGGTCAAGTATTGTTTTGGCCCAAGATGACAATCCCTGTTCACCTGAATTGGACCCTAAAACGGCCAAGCTCCTCGAAAAAGGACGGGACAAAAGAAAGTACGACGCCGACAAAAGACGGGGCTACCTCGAGGACGCCATCGATTCAGATGAAGCCGCCATCTCAGCCCGATTTGAATTGGGCCTGCTCCTGTTCAGCCAAAGCCGAAGGCAAGGCAACAGCTTTGGAGAAGCGCGGGCACAGCTCAACAGCGTCAACGAGGTCTGTCCAGATTATGATGCTGAAGTCCCCTACACATTGGGCAGCATCGCCTATGCCGAAGGCCAATATGCATCCGCACTAGAATGGTTCGACCGTTTTATCCGATGGGAGTACTTCACGGGGAAACCCCTTTCGCCCAGGGCGTTGCGCAGGCTTGAAGACGTACAAAAAAACCTGCCGGAAATCGAATTTCGCGTCGAATACAATGCCCACAGCGACAGTCCGCCTCCCCGGGTTTTGGAAGCCGTGGCCACCCGCGATCAGGAATACCTTCCAGCATTGTCTGCCGATGGGACACTGCTGTTTTTTACCCGTGCCGGGGAACGCAAAGCCAAAGGCGATTTGGTGAGCAAACCCTTCGAGAAGTTCACCTGGGCGCGGCGCACCGGGCCTTCAGTGGCGTTTGACAACGGAGTGGCCATGGAAGAGCCGTTTAACCGCACTTCGGGCTATGGCGGGGCGTCCATTTCGGTCGACAACCGTTCACTGTTTCTGGCGGTCAAAACGCCCGTTCCTGGCCATCCAGAAAACATCGACCTCTTTTCTGCGCGGTACGCATTGCTAGAAGACACGGGCGACGAAACCGTGTACCTCTGGAGCGAACCTCAACCCTTGGAGGCTTTGAACACACCCGACGGATGGGAATCCCAACCTGCCGTCAGTCCTGATGGCAAGTGGCTGTACTTCGCTGCTGTTCGGCCTGGGACCACGGTTGATCAACTCGGCAACCCCACCATAGACATCCTGGTCAGCCGCCTGCAAGACGACGGAAACTGGGGTGCCGCTTCCGTGTTGCCTGCCCCCATCAATACAGCTTTTAGCGACAAAGCCCCCTACCTCCATCCCGATGGACACACGCTGTATTTCGCTTCCAACCGCACCCCAGGCGGCGGCGGTTACGACATCTGGGTCAGCAGATTGGACAGCACCTCATTGCCCACCGAAACCGATGCATGGTCCAAACCTGTGAACGTAGGCTCCCCGCTCAACACCCCCGGTGATGAGCACGGGCTGATCACTTCCGCAAATGGAAAAACGGCCTATTTCTCGAGCCGGCGCCAAGGGACAAGTGGCCTGGACATCATGACATGGACCCTGCCCGAAAACCTCAGGGCCAGGGCTTCCGTCGTGGTCAAAGGACAACTCAACGTCAGCGATGAACTGTCCGAAACCCCCATCAATCTGGAATTGCGCTATGCCCAAAGTCGGCGTGCACAAGCCATAGAATTGGGTGACGATGGTGCATTCGCAGCGGTCGTCGACCTGTCCACCCGAGAAGACGTCATCATGGTGGCCAAAGCCGATGGCGCTGCTTTCAGTGCCGGGCTCGTTGTGGATCAAGACGAAAAAGAGCCCGCTCTGGTGACCACTGACCTGAGCATTCGTTCTGTGACAGAGGCCGACGCCGCATTTGAAATTGAGGACATCCAATACGCATCAGGCTCAGCACAAATTGGACGGGCCAGCCTGCTCCTGTTGGATCTTTTTGCAGAATACCTGTCCGAAACAGAACTGACCGTGGAAATTGGCGGGCACACCGACGACATAGGCAGCGACGCCGACAACTTATCCCTGAGCCAATCACGCGCTCAGTCAGTTCGCAAGTACTTGATTTCAAGGGGCGTAGAACCCAATAACATCAGTGCCAAAGGCTATGGTGAAACGCGTCCTCGGGCAGACAACCTCACCGAAGCAGGGCGCGCCAGCAACCGCCGCACAGAATTCAGCATCACAGACTAAAAGGGCCCCTTGAGTTTACAGGCCCTTGCCGGTGAATAATTCAATGAAGGGCGCCCAAAATGGGGCACGCCACGGTCGATTTTCACGTTGTCCATGCACGTCCCCATGCTGTCCCTTTCTTCTTCCTCCCTTTCTGCCTGCCCAAAGGCTGCACCTCTCCTGAAGTGCAGCGCGCCTTCGGGCTTGATTTTGGCTGTGGCAGTCACCCTGTTTTGCTCCGCCCCTGTCTCCTCCCAAGGCCTTAGCCTGGCAGGAGGAGATGTTCGCGAAGCATCCAGCCGCCAAGACCCTTCAGATTTTGACCGGGCCAGGCACCATTTTGACCACCACCAATACGCCGCGGCCTTGGAGCTGTTCGATGCGTGGGTATTGGAACCCGTCTCCGGAGATGGTGCAGCAGGAGACCGCAAGACACTGTTGCAAGTGGAAGCCGAATACAGGGCAGCATTGTGCGCCATGTACCTCTACCACAAGGACGCCGTTTGGCGCATCGACCGCTTCATTGACAGGCATCCGGAATCCACATGGGTGCCCAAGCTCCAATGGGCTTTGGCCAATTATGAATACCGCCGGCGCAAATGGAGCAAGGCCATCGTGTCCTTCGACGCTCTAAATCCACGCCGGTTGTCCAAGTCCATGAGGACCGAGTACCGTTTCAAACGCGGCCATGCCCGGTTTGAAACGGGAGACCTCGAAGGCGCCCGGGGCGACTTGCTGCGGGTCAAAGAAGATCCTGCTGCCCAACCTGAGTTTCTGGAGGCCTCCGAGTACTACCTCGCCCACATCGCTTTTGCAGAAGACAGGCTCACCACAGCATTGGAGGCCTTCGAAGCCCTCTCAGCCATCGACGCTTTCAAAAATGCCGTCCCCCTGTACATCGGTCAAATCCTCTACCGACTCGAACGGTTCGAAGAATTGGCCCAACGGGGCGCATCCTGGCTCTCCCAAGAGGACGCCCTGACCAGTGGAGACCAAAAAGAGCTGACCCGCATGGTAGGAGAAGCCTTCTTCCACCTCGGCGACTGCACCTCTGCTTCTCCCCTTTTGGAATCGGCCTGGAGCAGTGCCGACCCCCAAGAACGCACCCCCGGATTTAGCTACATCGTCGGCCTTTGCCGGCTTTCGAGCGGAGAACCTGGTATGGCCATCACCGCGCTCATGCGGGCAACCGGAGGCGACACCCCACTCGACCAATATGCCACCCATGCCATGGGCCGTGCCTATTTGGAGTTGGATGAAAAACCAAAAGCCCAAGCGGCCTTCGAAAAGGCCGCCACCATGAGCCATGACATGGAAGTCAGAGAGGATGCCTTGTTCAACCAAGCCAAGCTGGCGTTTGAAACCGATTTCAACCCCTTCAATGACGCCATAGCAGCATTTGAACAGTATCTGCAGGAGTACCCCGACAGCCCCCGCCGGGATGAGGCCTATGGTTTCTTGCTCGATGTATACCTGACCACGCGGAACCACGTGAGGGCCCTCGACGCCTTGGACAAGATTCAGCGCAAGTCTCCAAAAGAAAAGAAAGCGTATCAGAAACTGGCCTTTAACCACGGTGTCGATCTGTACCAAAGCGGACAATTCTCCGAGGCCGACGCCTTTTTCAAAAGGAGCAGAAACTTTCCAGAAGACGCCACGTTGGCGGCAGAAAGCCATTACTGGCAGGGCGAAGTGGCCATGAAGTCCGGCAGCAATGCACCTGCCCTCAGTCACTACCGCACCTTTCTCAACGCCCCAGGCGCCTTCAACTCCTCCAAATACAACGAAGGAGAATATGGTGCGGGATACGCCCTGTTCCGCCAACGGAAATACCGCGACGCCCAGGTCTCTTTTCGCAAATATGCCGATGCCGAGTCTGGCCCGGGCCCCGGTGGACACCGGGCCGATGCCCTTTTGCGCATTGGCGATTGCTTCTACATAGACAAGGATTACGGACGGGCTGTAAATGCCTATGACAAAGCCCTCGACGCCGGCACCACCCAGCAACAGTATACTAGGTTCCAGCGCGCCCGGTGCCTCGGACTCGACGGCGATCTTCCAGGCGAAGTGGAAGGCATGGCTGGCCTGCTCGAAGCGCATCCTCAAACCACCTTCAAGGGCGATGCCCTCACCGCCATTGGCAAAGCAGAAATCGAACGGGACCGCATGGCCGATGCCCGTGTGGCCTTCGAGCAAATCCGAACAGAATTGCCCGGAAGCCCCTTTGCAAAGCGCGCACTGGTCGACCTGGCGCTGGTGGCCATCAAGCAGAACCGATCCGACGACGCACTGGCTTTGTGGGAAGACATCTCCACACGCTATCCTGACGACGAAGTCACCAAAGACGCCTTCTTGCTGGTGGAGCCCCTGCTCGTAGAGCGCGGGCAGCTGGACAACTTGCCCGATGTGGTGGGGCTCTCCGAAGACGACATCGCAGAACGGACCTACGCTGCGGCGCAGGACTTGGCACTTTCTGGAGACTGCGCCAGCGCGGCCCCCAAACTGGAACAGTTCATCGAGAAATACCCCAACAGCATCCGCATCTTGGCTGCCCGATTCCACCTGGGGCAATGCCGCTTTGACAGCGACAATGGCAACGGCGCCTTGGAGGCGTTGGAAGCCGTCATCGCAGCGCCGCTGAGCGACTACCACGAACCTGCCTTGGTGATGGCAGCCACACTGCGGTACAACCGCGATGCGTTCGAAGCCGCGCTGAACCACTACCGCCAACTCGAACAAGTGGCCGTCCTCAAGCGTCACGTTTTGGAAGCCCGCATTGGCATCATGCGCTGCAGCAGGGCACTCGGAGATGGCGAAACCGTCTTGGCCTACGTGGGTCCCATCCTCGATGACAGCGAAACTCCTCAAGACATCCGCACTGCCGCTCACTACAACAGGGCATTGATCTTATTGGACGACAAGAACCCCGCCGCCAAAGCCGATTTAGAAGTACTGGCAGCCGGCGGTCCTCATGCAGAAGAAGCCACCCACCACCTCGCAACCCTCATATTGGAGAACGGAGACCCCGTGGCTTGCCAAGCGGCCATATTCGACCAACTCAACCGTTTCGGAGGAGGCAGCGACTGGTCTTTTCACAGCTTCCTCCTCCTGGCCGAGACCTACATCGCCCAAGAAGACTACTTCCAAGCCCGCACGAGCATAGACCAGCTGCAGAGCAATGTCCAGGAACCTTGGGTTCAAGACGCCTGCCTCGACATGCTTGACCGCATCGTACAACTCGAACAACCTGCCGCCGTGCCTGTAGACAGCACTTCCGCCGGTGCCACCCCCAATTCCGACGAAGAATGAAAAACGTCCATCCTCCGCGCTTTTCGGGAGCCGGCGCCTTGTGTACCGCATTGGTCCTCGGTTTGGCCATGCCCTCTATGGCCCAAGACAGCCTCCAGGTCACCTTTGTCGGGGACCGAGAATTGTATCTGAGAGAAGTCGACAAACCCAGCGACTCTCCACGGGCCGTTGACCTGGGCATAGAACGCCCTGTGATTCAATATGCTCCCATCGCGAAACGAACCTCACCAGAACCGGTATCGCGCACCATTGCCCCCATAGCAGTAAAAATGGACGCCCCCCTGCCCCGACTCTATGCCGGCCATGCGCGGGCAGGATTTGGTCTTTACGCATCCCCTCTTTTAGAGGTGCATTTGGGAGACACCCGCAGCAGACAAGGCTCTTGGGGACTTTCCGTGCGCCACCTCAGTTCATCGGGCTCTACCGGAAAAGACGACATCGGGGTAGACGAAGGCTGGTCCAAGAACGCCGTGAATGGCTACTTCAGACGCTTCATAAAGCGCAGCAGCGTTACCGCAACGGCGTTTCTCGAGCGCGATGCTTGGGGTTTGCATGGACTGGATTTATCCAGGACAGAATTGGGCGTGTTTTCGCCACCAATTGAGCGCCAGAATTACGGGCGAATGGGCGCCGCATTGCGCGTTCAAAACCACGAGAGGGACAGCAGCAAAGTCCACCGCAACCTCGCCATCTCTTACTCGCGCTTGTCCATAGGTTTGGCTCCTACTCCCGGCGACTTCCCCGAACCCGAGATCCTCAAGACCCCCGGCCGTGAAAACCTGGTCGAAGCCACAGGAAAACTGCACACCCACCGCGATGGCGCGCGTTACGACTTGGATTTCGAAGCCCACTTGACAGGGTCACAACTCGATGCCACAGGCGACACCACGGCAGCAGAAGTCAACCGGAGTGCAGCCCTTGTGGGGGTTCGCCCCTCTGTCACCAAAGAGCGTGGCGCTTATATGGTCAAGGCCGGCGCGGGCTTGTGGGTTGACGCCCGCGGCGCCCAGTCGTTTCATTTCTACCCCATGGCAGAGGTCAGGTTTCGCCTGCTCGACGATGTATTTGTACCCTACGGTGGTGTCGATGGCGGCATGCAGCGCAACGCCATCCACGACCTCGTAGACCAAAATCCCTTCTTTGACGCGGGATACAATGCCGGCGGCACGGCGCTGAGAGGCGCCTTGTCCAACACGAACCGCGCTTTAGAACTGTACGGAGGCCTGCGCGGAAAACTGACCCGGGACCTCGCATTCAACGCACAAGCCCGAACCACGCGCTTCAGAGAGTTCCAATACTGGGTCAATGAAGCCGGACTGGACAGCGCAGGTCAGCGCTTCAGCGTCACATCCGACTCCCTGACCGTAGCCAGCGTGATCGGCGAAGCCACCTACCGCGGGCAAGGCCCCCTTGAGCTCAGTGCACGGGCCGAGTTTCACACCTACGGTTCAGGAGGGCAACCCCATGCATGGTACCAACCGCGCACCCGGTTCTCTGCTTCAGGAAAATGGAACCTGGAGGAACTCCTGTTCTTGGAGTTGGGAATGGAAATCGTTGGCGCGCGCTATGCTCCCAGCCGTGTGCCCTTTGCCCAAGTCGTGAATGGAGAAGACGAAGTGCAGTCCGCAGGAGAAAACGTAGGAGCCGTCATGGGCGGAACCGGTGACATTTTTGCCCGCAAACTGCCCGCTTACACTGCCATAGATCTGGGGATTGAATACCGCTATAATGCTCGGCTCTCCCTCGGCCTAGAGGCCCGGGG
This sequence comes from Flavobacteriales bacterium, assembly GCA_022428285.1. Taxonomy (GTDB): domain Bacteria; phylum Bacteroidota; class Bacteroidia; order Flavobacteriales_D; family Sanyastnellaceae; genus UBA8752. The sequence continues at coordinate 2,279 of JAKMCX010000011.1, read as the reverse complement.
CCCCCTTGGGTCAACTGAGATATTCAATGGATACGGCGCCCAACGCATGGGGGTCATGATGTTGGCTTCCTACAGATTCTGAGCACTGAACATCTGTCCCATGAGGAAACCGATTCCTTTGGGTGTTGAAAACCCCCATAAACGGCAGCAAAAGTGTTGAAAACAGAGGATTTCCAGACGTCCGAAAGCGCCTGTTTACGCAGCCTGTGGGTTATTTTCGTGGGACGTCAAAAATCGCGGAGATGAGCGAAGAGAAGAAGAACAATTACGGCGCGGACAGCATTCAGGCCCTCGAGGGCATGGAGCACGTCCGCAAACGTCCCTCGATGTACATCGGAGACGTGGGCACTCGCGGATTGCACCACCTGGTTTATGAGGTGATTGACAACTCCATTGACGAGGCCTTGGCAGGACATTGCGACACCATCGATGTCTCGGTCACGCCGTCCAACGGAATCACCGTCCACGACAATGGCCGGGGCATTCCGGTGGCCATGCACAAGAAAGAGGGCATCAGTGCCTTGGAGGTTGTCATGACCAAGATTGGTGCCGGAGGTAAATTCGACAAGGACAGCTACAAGGTGTCAGGCGGACTCCACGGTGTGGGTGTCAGCTGCGTGAATGCACTCTCTATTCATCTGCGGGCTGAAGTTCACCGCGATGGCAAGAAGTGGGAGCAAGAATATTCACAGGGCAAGGCCACCTACCCCACCCGAGAAATTGGCACCACCGATCGCACGGGAACCTCAGTGACATTCCAGCCTGACCCAGAAATCTTTACCGATACCCTCGAATACAGCTACGATACGCTCGCCCGCCGATTGAGGGAACTTTCCTTCTTGAACAAGGGAATCACCCTCACCCTGACCGATGAGCGTGTAACGGACGAGGAAGGGGAACATCCCACTGAGAATTTCCACAGTGAAACAGGCCTCAAGGAATTCGTTGCCTACATCGATCAGAACCGCGAACAGCTCATCCAAGAGGTGATTCACGTAGAAGGAGAAGTAGACGACATCCCTGTGGAAGTGGCGATGATCTACAACACCTCTTTCAACGAGAGCCTGCACAGCTACGTCAACAACATCAACACCCACGAAGGTGGAACCCACTTGAGCGGATTCCGCCGTGGATTGACAGACACCCTGAAAAAGTATGCCGACGCCTCAGGCATGCTCGACAAACTCAAGTTTGAAATCAGTGGCGACGACTTCCGCGAAGGATTGACCGCCATTGTGAGCGTCAAGGTCATGGAGCCTCAGTTTGAGGGCCAGACCAAGACCAAGCTCGGCAACAAGGAAGTCACCAAGGCTGTATCGCAGGCCGTTCGCGGCATGCTTTCCGATTACTTGGAAGAGCATCCGAACGACGCCAAGACCATCGTTCAGAAGGTCATCTTGGCCGCTCAGGCCCGCCACGCCGCCCGCAAGGCCCGCGAAATGGTGCAACGGAAAACCGTCATGGGCGGCTCCGGACTTCCAGGCAAACTGGCGGACTGTTCCGAAAAAGACCCGGCCTTGTGCGAAGTCTTCCTCGTTGAGGGTGACTCTGCTGGAGGTACCGCGAAGCAAGGACGGGACCGCTTGTTTCAGGCCATCCTTCCACTCCGAGGAAAAATCCTCAACGTGGAAAAGGCCATGCACCACAAAATCTTCGAGAACGAAGAAATCAAGAACATCTACACCGCCTTGGGTGTGACGGTGGGCACCGAAGAAGACGAACGGGCCCTGAACATGGCCAAGCTTCGCTACCACAAGATTGTGATCATGTGTGACGCGGATGTCGACGGCAGCCACATTGAAACCCTCATCCTCACCTTCTTCTTCCGCCACATGAAGGAGCTGATCGAAAATGGGTACATCTACATCGCAACACCGCCGCTTTACTTGGTGAAGCGCGGCTCCAAGCAGAGCTATGCTTGGGACGATGACCAGCGCGACCGCTTGGTGATGGAATTCAAAGGCAAATCCGATGCCACTGTAGGCATACAGCGCTACAAGGGTTTGGGTGAGATGAACGCTGAGCAATTGTGGGACACCACCATGAACCCTGAATTCAGGACCCTGCGCCAAGTCACCATCGAGAATGCCGCTGAAAGCGACAACATCTTCTCCATGTTGATGGGCGACGATGTACCGCCCCGTCGGGAATTCATCGAGGCCAACGCCAAGTACGCCAACATCGACGCGTGAGCGCGGCCCCTCGCCGCACAGTCTGGATCACCGGTGCCACATCTGGCATCGGCGAGGCTGTTGCGCGGGCCTGTCACCAGCGCGGCG
>JAKMCX010000250.1 GCA_022428285.1 Flavobacteriales bacterium | reverse complement strand
CGGCGGTACATCAAATCCCGCCTGACCATGTCCATCAGCCGAAAACAATCAATGGCCACTTTGGCATCCATGTGGCCTGACTTGACCCGGCTGCGAATGCGGGCCATGCATTCCGGACATGCGTCGGCAGTGCGCATCTTCAAACTGATGTCTTTCTTCTCCTCGCACATGTCCAAAAGGCAACCACGGGGTACCTGGTGTGCCCGATAAGCCAGCTCTTCCAAGGTGTCGAACATGCCACGCATGATCATGTTGCTCGCGAGCAAGAAAGTCACAGGCAACCGGAAAGACGTGGCTGTAAACAGGTTCCAATCGTCGGCGTGCATGTAATGGCTGTTGCCTTCACCCAAGCTGAACCACTTTCCGGCATGTCGAATGCGCGACAACAGCACGATCACCGCATCTGGGGGCAAATCGGCCTTTTTTCGAATTTGCTCCAAGACTTGGAAGATGTCTTGGGTCTCCAGTTCCCCATCCCCGTTGCACGCCTCATGTGCCCATTGGGTCACGGTCTCTTGGGACACCAAAGGGCCCTCTGAAAAGCGCAGGTGCCGGAGGGGACCATTGGCCCCCTCCAGCAACGCTGCATATGAATCTTCTTCGACGTCGAGCGTCCGGTAAATGAATGCTTCCAATGGCAGTTTGATGTTCCTATAGTATAACTCTAAAAAACGAAAAAGGTTGCCTCAAAAGGCCATTAAAATCGTCTTTTTTTCTCCTCAACAGCGAAAGACACTTCTTGGCTCATATACCCCACTGAGTCTCCGAGTCTGTCCTTACTAAAACGCCTTGACCTACTGGCATCTATGCCCAATTTCCGCCCAACTTCAAGCGGGTCAATGTCCGCTCCGATGAACCGAAAGTTCCACCCTTTTTCTGTTAATTTATCCATTAACATTTTCAACGCTCCAGCGGAATAAAATCGACTGGCATTTTCATAGCCATCTGTGAGCACCATGATGGTGATGGACGTGCCCTTGGATGGTGCGTCTTCACCCACATGGTCAATCGTTCGGGCAATGAGGGTTCCGAGGCCATCGTACAGGGCCGTGGTGCCCCTCAATTGATAGTTCTCTTCCGTGATTTCGCGGATCTCTGCAATGGGCTTGGGGCCAAACCACATGCGGTAGTCGTCGCTGAAATCCGAAATCGAGAATTTGACCTCCTGATCGGGGTGCTGTTTTTGGACCTCTCGCAAGGATGCGACTTGCTCGTTGAGGGTGGATACGGTGAGCTGATGGCAGTTCTGCATGCTGCCAGAAGCGTCGAGGAGAATGTGGTGCAAGTGGACTTGCTTCATGGGGTTGGGGGGATTGAGGTGATGAAAGCAGCCCCACTTTGGGACCGCAACCCGGCAAACATCCCTCCATCATGGAAGCATCAGCGAGCCTCGTCAACCTTGACGCATTGGGACTGACCCCATCGGGCAGGTTGCTATCTTCCGGGCAGGGAAGCCACCACTAAGCCGTCCATTCCATGGGATTCAACATTGTACTCGTCGCCCCTGAAATCCCCACCAATACCGGGAACATTGGCCGGCTGAGCCTGGCGTCGGGATCGACCCTTCATTTGATCAAGCCCTTTGGATTTGAGATCACCGACTCCCGACTCAAGCGCGCTGGACTGGACTACTGGCAGCACTTGGATGTGCGCACCTACGAGAGCCTGGCGGCATTCATGGAGCTGCACGCCAACGCACACTTCGCTTTTTTGTCCAGCAAGGCCACGAAGCCCCATTACGACATCGATTACCGCGATGACATGTTCTTGGTCTTTGGGCGCGAATCGGTCGGGCTCCCCGAAGACCTCGTGGCCGCACATGCCGACGATCTGTACCGCATCCCCATGTTCAGTGAGCACATCCGCAGCTTGAACCTGGCCAACGCGGTGAGCATCATTGTGTACGACGGCCTGCGCAGCCTTCACCATTCGAACGGATCCTAGGCCCAGGCGGTGCGGCCCAACGTTTACACACTTTACACAAGCATCATATACCAAATGCGGTCTACCCGCATGGTCGGCAGTAGCTTCGCGCACTTTTTCCAGCGCCCCTCCCCACATGCGGATTGCCCTATTCAACTTCCGACAAAGCGTCGACTACCGCCTCGAAGTCCTCAGCGGCTTGACTGTAGCGATGGCCTTGATCCCGGAAGCCGTCGCCTTTGCTCTGATCGCGGGCTTGAGTCCATTGACAGGACTTTACGCCGCCTTTGTGGTGGGCTTGGTGGCCAGCGTTCTGGGTGGTCGGCCCGGCATGATCAGCGGCGCCACGGGCGCCATCGCGGTGGTGCTCGCCGAGCTGGCCCTATCGCATGGTCCAGAGTACATTTTTGCGACCGTCATCCTCGCGGGACTCATCCAAGGTGCCGCTGGCTTCATGCGCCTGGGCAAACTCATGCGCTTGGTTCCACAACCGGTCATCTTTGGCTTTGTCAATGGACTTGCCATCATCATTGGAGGGAGTCAAATCACTCAATTCCAAAATGATGCAGGACACTGGCTCGCCGGCACCGACCTGGCCATCTTTGGGGCACTCGTCCTGGTGGCGATGGCGATCATCGCCTTCCTGCCCAAACTCACCAAGGCTGTGCCCGGCGGACTCACTGCCATTCTGGTCATCTTCGGCCTGGTGACCGTCTTGGGGATCGACACCAAAACGGTGGGCGATTTGGCCAGCATTCAAGGCGGATTTCCACCCTTCCACATCCCACAAATTCCCTTTACGTTGGAGACCCTGATGTTGATTGCGCCTTATGCAGCCATCGTCGCTGGCGTGGGCCTGGTCGAGAGCTTGCTCACCCTCAACATCCTCGACGAAATCACCGAGACCCGTGGCCAAGGCAACCGAGAATGCGTCGCCCAGGGTGCGGCCAACGTCCTCAGCGGACTGTTTAGCGGCATGGGAGGCTGCGCCATGATTGGACAGTCTCTGATCAACGTCAGTTCAGGAGCAAGGGCCCGGCTCAGCGGTATCGTCGCTGCCGTGATGCTCTTGGTCTTTATCCTGTTTGGCGCACCACTCATAGAGAAACTGCCCATGGCTGCCCTCACCGGGCTCATGATCATGGTCGCCATAGGCACCTTTGAGTGGGCTTCCCTGCGGACCTTCCGCCGCATGCCCACCTCAGACGTGATCATCATGGTCTTGGTCACCGGCATTACCGCTGTTCTGCACAATTTGGCGCTGGCCGTATTGATCGGCGTCATCGTGGCAGCCCTGATCTTTGCTTGGGACAATGCCATCCGCATCCGTGCTCGGAAACGCACCGACGAAAAAGGATGGAAGCACTACGAACTCTTTGGCCCCCTCTTTTTTGGGTCGACCACGGTTTTCCAAGAGAAGTTCGATGTCCAAGGCGACCCTGACCATGTGGTATTGGACTTCGCCGAATCCCGGGTTTCAGACATGAGCGCCATCGAAGCCGTCAATAAAGTCACCGCACGGTATGCCGCCGAAGGCAAAACGGTACACTTGCGTCACCTCTCCAAGGACTGCCGCAGGCTGCTCGACCGGGCGGATGCCATCATCGAAGTCAACCACTTCGAAGACCCTACGTACAAGGTCGTGACAGACGCCACAAAGTGACCACAATGCACAGACCCGTTGCCGGCAATCACCGCGACGCATAGAATAGAAAAGCCCGGCAATGCCGGGCTTTTCGTTGACGGGAAATCAATATCCTCCTTGGACCGAATTCAGACGAAATCTCCGCCAAACTTTACGCCCTCTTTGCAGCTAGAACATGACTTTTTGCAAAAAGGAACAAGTGGATTAAAGGCTCAAAACAACTCAAAAGAGCCCTTCTGCGTGTCGAAGATACACAATCAGTAAGACTATTCCTACGCACCGGGTTGGGCATTCCTACTGACTGTCCCATCAACCGCCCATCAACCGCCCATCAACCGCCCATCAACCGCCCGTCGACCATGGGAAGCCAAAGCATTGATTCACAGCATGACGGTCGTAAGAAGTTAGATGTTCCAAAACATTGGACTGGTCTGGGCCTGATCTTCACAGCGTCTAAACACCACACCATGCGTTTCCTTTCTCTTTTACTCTGCCTCTGCCTGGGGCTCACTGCAGGCCAGCTTTCAGCACAGGACTGCTCTGGCGCAGACCACACCGTCTTGGCTGGCAACCTGTATTTCAATCCAGCTGACCTCACGGTATCCGTAGGCGAAACAGTCGCATGGTTCAATGAAGGTGGGTTCCACGATGTGAACGGCAACATCAGCGCTGTCTCCGGCGAAAGTTTTGGGAACCCTGAAGTCTTCTCGACCCCGGCTATCACTGGCGAGGCCTCCGGCGTTTGCATGGGCACCCACACCTTTACTGTTCCCGGCACCTACAGCTACGACTGCAGCATAGGCAGCCACGCGGCCAGCGGCATGGTCGGCACCATTACCGTGGAGGCTGCAGCAACCGGCTGTAACGACGACCTGGCCTGCAACTTTGACAGCACAGCGACCAGCGCCGCCGACTGCCAATACAACGACGGCACCTTTGACTTCAGCAGCGGATTCTGGCTGGTCCCGATCAACGCCTTGGACCCAGACTTGGGTTGCGACATCCAGCCCGCAGTTGGCACCATCACCACGGTCATTTCGGAAGAAGGCCAACCGATTACCGTCGTGGTCGACGCCGACCTCGAAACCTACATCAACGGCGCGGTCGCAGATGGCCTCTTGACTTCGTTGCAAGCGATTCTCTTGCTCTCCGCACTCGAGCAAGCCACCTTCTCATTTTGTGGCAACACGATGACCGGCATCGCGGGACTCAACACCATCGTATCGGAATGGAATGGGCAATCGTGGTCGCTGGGAGATTTGGGACTGAACTTGGCGCCGGTCAGCACCCTCGCCGACGGCTGCAGCGACCCCAACGCCCTCAATTTCGACCCTTGCGCCAATCCCGACGACACCCTGTGCGAATACCCCGCAGTCGCGTGTGACGACCCACTGGCCTGCAACTACGACAGCACCTCTGCGGGCACCACCGACTGCAATTACTTCGACACCAATCTCTTTACCCTCGGCGAGAATGACTTCATTGGGTTGGTCGACGATGAAGAGTGTGAAAGTGGATATCCTGGTGCCTACTCATTGCCCGTGCCCCTGACACAAGACAGCACTGGTGGCCCCCTCTTCTTCATTCTTTTTCCTGATGTGGAGGGCTTCCTGGTAGAAAACGGTTTTGAAATCGCCGCCCAAGACCTCGCGACGGTATCCTTGAGTGTTTGTGATACTGTAATGAACTACAACTCATTGGTCATCGGCGATACTGATTTGTACTGGGATGGCATGGGCTTCACTGTCGATCTCTATGGATCCTTCGTGGCGCCGGAAAGCAGCTTCCCCATCGGCTGTCCCGACCCCGATGCCTGCAACTTCGACGCTTGCTCTCACCCCTTTGTGTCAGACGCTTGCACCTACATCGAGTTGGGCGCGGTTCAAACCGCCGCTGGCGATACGGGACTGGTCACGATGAGCGAACTGGACAGCCTCACCTTCGTCGCCACGCCCGGCGAGGGCCTGACTGTGGAGTGGGATTCTGATTGCGGCGAGTTGATCGTAGATGGCAATACCGCCACACTGGTCGGCCCAGAAACAGGCGATTGCCAAGTGTGTGCAGAAGTAGAAAATGCAGACGGATGTGAGGCCGAGTCTTGCATTGTGGTGACCGTTCTCGGTGGCATTGACGACCCGTCCAATGCACCGTGGCAGCTCATGCCCAATCCCGCGGCTTCTGAACTCCGCGTGGTCTGGGGAGGTGAAACCACCCCCTTCGAGGTCTTCGACCTGAATGGACGCCGCATCCACACTGCCACGTTGCAACCCGGCAGCCAAGTGCTCGATGTCTCGGGATTGAAGCCAGGCCTCTACCTCGCCGGACCACAAGGACAAGCGCCTCAACGCCTCGCCATCCAGCGATAAAGCCAAACGCATTCTTAAGAACATGACGAAAGGCCCGCCCCACCGCGGGCCTTTTGATTCAACTTGAATTCTATGATTGACTGTACCCAACCTGCGAGGTTTGCCATGCTGGTCATGGCCCTGTGCACAACCCTGGTCTCGGTGGCCCAGACACCGCAAGGCCGCATCACTGGAACTGTGCTGGACGCCGAAGCGCGCTACCCCCTGCCCGGCGCCACGGTGCAACTGATGTCCACCGATGCCGCCCCCACCGCCACGGACATGAACGGCGGATTTGCATTTGACCTCCCCGTGGGACGGCACCAATTGCGCGTCAGTTTCATGGGCTACACCGTGCGCACCTTGGATGGCATCGTGGTCAATTCGGGACGCCCCACCGTCCTCGAGGTGGAGATGACTGAGAGCGTGGTGGCCATGCAGGCGGCCGAAGTCACCGCCACCAAGCAGGGCGAAGTGCTCAATGAAATGGCCACTGTCTCGGCCCGCGCCTTTACCGTGGAGGAGACCGACCGGTATGCCGGCTCCCGGGGCGACCCCGCAAGGATGGCCAGCAACTTCGCCGGTGTCCAAGGGGCAGATGACAGCCGCAACGACATCGTGGTCCGCGGCAACAGCCCCGCCGGCGTCCTGTGGCGGGTCGAAGGCGTGGACCTGCCCAACCCGAACCACTTCAGTGTGCCGGGGTCCGGAGGCGGTCCCGTGGCCATCGTCAACAACAAGACCCTTGCCAACTCCGACTTCTTCACCGCGGCCTTTCCGGCAGAGTTCGGCAACTCCACCGCGGCCGTCTTTGACCTGCGCCTGCGCAACGGCAACAAAGAAGACTGGCAGGCCAGCGCCCAACTGGGCTTCCTCGGAACAGAGGCCATCGTCGAAGGCCCACTCAACAAGGAAAAAGGATCCACCGTATTGCTCAACTACCGCTATTCCACCGCGGTCATCTTTAGCAAACTCGGCATCGACATCGGCACCACCGCCGTCCCCCAATACCAGGACGGCAGCTTCCGATTCCACTTCCCGCAAAAGAATGGAGGGGCCCTGGCCCTCTGGGGGCTCGGTGGAAAGTCCAGGATCGACATCGTCATCAGCGACCAGGTGGCCCCCGAGCGCAACATTTACGGCGACAACGACCGCGACCAGTACTTCCGCACGGGCATGGGCATCGCCGGCGCCACCTACACCCTGCCCATCAACAAAAAGACCTACATCAAGGCCACGCTCGCCGCCAGCCGCGACCGGCAGTTCTCCAACCACAACCTGGTGTACCGCGAGCTGGAAGTGCCCCCCGCCGTGGCCGACTCCGCCTACCGTCTCGACAGCATCACGCCCTTCATGGCGTACGACTTCAACAAGGACCGCCTGGCCTTGGCCCTGCACGCCAACCGCAAGCTCAACCCCATCGCCGGCGGCCCTGCCACGCTGCGGTTCGGCCTGAACGCCGACCTGACGCGGTGGACCTTTCTGGACAGCATCCGCACCTTGCCCACCGACCCCAGCGCCCCCCTTGGAGATTGGGGCCGACGATGGGACGCCACCATGAACAGCCTCATGGTCCAGCCTTTTGCCCAACTCAAACTGCGGCCTTCCGAGCCATGGACCGTGAACGTGGGATGGCACGCCCAGTTCGATCAGCGCTCCGGAGCGGCATCGTGGATCGAGCCCCGGGTGGGCCTGCAATACGTCACCGAAGGCGGCACCGTCTGGTCGGCCGGTACGGGACTGCATTCCCAATCCCAGTCGCCCTACCTCTACGCCAGCAGCATCGGCGCCGACCCCAACAATCCCGGCCAACTGCTCATGCCCAACCAGAACATGGGCTTTACCCGAAGCTGGCACAACGTCATCGGGTGGGCGCGTTCGCTCTCGCCCAACTGGTCGCTGAAAATGGAGGCCTACTACCAGTACCTGTTCGACATTCCCATTGCCGATACCACCACCGCGTGGGGCCAAGCCAACGGCAGCTACTCGCTGGCCAATGCCGGCAGCAGCTTTGACCGCCTCTTCCCCGGCACCCTCATCAACGCTGGGACCTCCCGCAACTACGGCGTCGAAGCCACCGTTTCGCGGGCCTTCCGCGACGGCTGGTTTGTCCTGCTCACAGGCTCCG
>JAKMCX010000180.1 GCA_022428285.1 Flavobacteriales bacterium | reverse complement strand
ACCAAGGCCATGACCCCCAAAATCCGATTCATTCCCTGTCGCATGTTCGCAAATTACCCCGTTGGTGTCATCCCCTCGAATCCAAAGGTTAAATTTGAGTCCGTGGAAGAGAAACGGCATCCCGATTACGCCCTTCTGGGCGACGTTCTTGAAGACATCAAGAAGAGAACGTCAGGACTGATTGCAGAGCGCAAACAGCTGACGGAGGAAAATGCGCGACTGACAAACCGCGTTGAGGCCTTGGAAATGCAGCTCGCTGCATGCGAACAAGCCAAGGTTGATGCCGCTCCCACGCCTGCCCCCACCCCTACCCCTGTCCACTCCTCCAATCCCGTCGTCGGTGAACGCATTCGGGCCCTCGTCGAAGAAATCGACGCTTGCATCGCCCTCATGCCCCGCACCCGGGATATGGCCTCGGCCGAAATCATGACCGCATGAACGAATCTTCCATCCAAGTCACCATCGCAGGCCGCACCTATCCGCTCACAGTTGCGGATGGAGAAGCCAAAAGCGTGCGTGATGCGGCGGGGAAAATCGATGAAATTGTGCAACGGTTTCAGCGTGATTACGGCGTATCAGACCGCCAAGACCTCTTGGCGATGGCTGCACTTCAGCTTTTGAGCGATGCGGCCTCCCCTCCTTCGGAATCCACACCAACACCTGTTGGAGTGCCCACCGAGGTGTTTGATGGCCTCGAAGAAGTTCGGTCTTTGCTGGCTCAAGCTGGCATTTCGCCGGAGGAAGGACAGGATATAACATCCTGACCCTATGGATCCCATTCCCTATATACTCGGCGCACTCGCCGGCCTCATCTTAGGAGGAGGCTTGGCTTATGTATTGCTGAACCGCATGCTGCAGTCCAAGGCTGACCAAGTCATCAAAGAGGCTGAGCAGAAAGGCGAAAACATCAAAGAGAAAAAAATCCTTCAAGCGAAGGAGAAGTTTTTGAAGCTCAAAGAAGAGCACGGCAAAGAGCTCAAGTCCCGCAACAGCAAAGTGCAGGCCCTCGAGGACAAGCTGAAGAACCAAGAGCGCAACCTCAAAAGGGACGACCAGCAGCTCAAGGACCGGCGCTCCCGCCTCAAACGCGACGAAGAGACCCTCCAAGCGCGTCTAAAGGCCAATGAAGCCAAACACAAAGAGCTGGAGAAGACACAAAGTCAAGCCGCCAAACTGCTGTCAGAAGCAGCCGGCATGTCTGTGGATGCCGCCAAAACGCAACTCCAAGAACAAATTCTAGGCGACGCACGCGCCATGGCTGCCCAGCAGGTGCAGGACATCTTGGATGACGCGCGCAGCCGGGCCAACCAAGACGCCAAGAAAGTGGTCATTCAGACCATTCAAAGGGTGGCCACGGAACACGCCATCGAGAACAGCGTTTCCGTTTTCAACATTGGGAGCGACGACATTAAAGGCCGCATCATTGGCCGCGAAGGCCGGAACATCCGTGCCTTGGAAACGGCAACCGGTGTCGAATTCATTGTCGACGACACCCCAGAAGCCATCATCATCAGCTGCTTTGATCCAGTCCGCCGAGAAATTGCGCGGCTGAGTCTCCATCAGCTTGTTTCGGACGGGCGCATTCACCCTGCCCGCATTGAAGAGGTTGTCGCCAAGACCTCTCGTAAGATCGAGGAGGAAATCCTGCAGACCGGCAAACGCACGGTCATTGACTTGGGCATTCCCAACATGGCCAATGCCTTGGTCCGCATGGTAGGCCGGATGAAATACCGTTCCAGCTACGGACAGAACTTGCTGCAGCACAGCCGTGAAGTCGCCAACCTTTGCGCCACCATGGCTGCAGAGCTCGGCTTGGACACCAAGGCGGCCAAGCGCGCCGGACTCCTGCACGACATCGGCAAGGTCAGCGACGAAGAAAGCGAATTGCCACACGCACTGTTGGGCATGAAGCTGGCCGAAAAGGCAGGAGAACGCCCCGATGTCTTGAATGCCATCGGTGCCCACCACGACGAAATTGAGATGACCTCGCTCATCTCTCCCATCGTTCAGGTCTGCGACGCCATTTCTGGCGCACGTCCTGGAGCCCGCCGTGAGGTGGTCGAGAGCTATATCCAGCGGCTCAAAGACTTGGAGAACATTGCCCTTGAGCAACCTGGCGTGACCCAGAGCTATGCCATTCAGGCCGGCCGTGAACTGCGGGTCATGGTGGAGAGCGATCAGGTCAATGACGAGATGGCCGAGCAAATCTCCTTTAACATCTCGCAAAGGATCATGAATGAGATGACCTATCCCGGCCAAGTCAAAGTCACGGTGATCCGAGAGACCAGGGCCGTCAGCGTGGCCAAATGAGCGACGCCCCAGAAGGCCGGCTTGCCCAATCTGTCCAATGGCAGACCCTGAATGTCGGCTTTCAGGTGCTCTTTCAACTCGCCTTTATCAAGGCGCTCTCCATCTTCCTCACTGAGGCAGAATGGGGCATCATTGGCATCGCGCTCGGCATCATCGGCATCATCGAGATTTTTGCCCAGCTCGGGGTTGGTCCCTCTTTGATCCAACGAAAATCGCTGACCAATGAGCAAATCTCAGCCGCCTTTTGGGTGTCTTTGCTGCTCGGCGTGTTGTTTGGTCTGACCACTTTTTTTACGGCGCCATTCATCGCCAACTTCTACCACCGGCCCGACCTCATTTCGCTGTTGCGCTTCATTGCGTTGAGCTTTCCCTTGGCAGGGCTGGCCTTGGTGCCTCGGGCCATGTTGATTCGAAAGATGGACTTTCGAAACCTGTTTTGGTCCTCTCTGATCGCCATGCCCATTGGCAATGGTGTGATCGGCATCCTCGCTGCTTACAATGGCTGGGGCGTTTACGCCTATGCAGGCGCCCTGCTCGCCCAAAACGCACTGCTCGGACTCAATTACTGGATCCGCGCCGGTGTGCGCATTCACAAGCCTGCCTTAGCCCCTGCACAACCTCTGTTCAAATACGGAGCGTCCAGCACCGTGTTCAACTTTCTGAATTATGCGGCCTCCCGACTCGACGTTTTGGTACTGGGCCGATTTCTGCCTGAAAGCCGCAATGCAGACCAGGGGATTTACGACCGGTCGAACTACATGATGACCCTGCCCATTACGCTGTTGGGCAAGCTGTCCGACAGCGTGCTCTTCAGCAGCATGAGCGAAGTGCAGGAAAACCGGGAACGCCTCAAAGGCATCTTTCTGGGCGGGACTTACTTCACCGCTTGCCTGGTCTTTCCAGGGGTTGTGTTGCTGGAGTTGTTCACTGAGGAATTCGTGTTGGCACTGCTCGACGAGAAGCTTCTGCCCACCGTCCCCATCATTCGCATCCTCTATGTGGCCGTCTTTTTGAGGAGCTGGATCAAGGTATGTGACGCTACCGTCCGGGCCACTGACATCATCGGGGCAGCATCCATTGTCAAAGCCGTCTTTTGCGCAGGCTTGGCTTTTTCTGCCTACCTGGGATACCAGCATGGCTTCGAGACGCTGGCATGGGGCGTTGTGGTCTCCACACTGTTGCAAGCCATCGCCATGCTCGCACTCATCGTGCGCAAGTTGGAGTTGGCTTGGAGTGCAGTTTTGTCTACCGCGGGGCCCGGAGTTGTCCTCGGACTGGTCACCCTCTGTGCAGCGGCGCCAATGGTCTTCCTTCAGGAGATTCACTGGCTGTTAAGATTGGGGTTGGGCCTGCTCTCCGCCTTTGTGGGTGTCTCGGTTTGGGCCTGGATTTTCCCCCGCTCCTTGCAGCATGGTGCCAACAACATCCTCGCTCAAATTGCCACGCGCGTCCCCATTGCGGCCCTGAAGCAGCGATGGATACCCGATGGCGATGTCCGTCGCTGAGTAGGGGTTAGTTTTGCCGGCCCATGCCCGGCACGCTCCGCCATCTTTTCGCCGTCTTTTGTCTCTGTTCATCAGCGGCCAGCGCCTCAGGCCATGGCATCGGTTTACTGTCCGACAGCCTCTACGTGGTGGGGCATATTGCGGAAGCTCCCGATAGCCTCTTGTCCGAAACAACCCTTCAGGTCGAGCTGGGTGAATTCAAGCTGTCACCTGGAGACAGCCTCGCCGTCTCCACCGCCAGGGGCACCCATATTTCAGGCTGGGCGCGCGGACCATTGGGACGCCTGCAGTTCGAGTTTCCCCTGCCGAAATACGCGGACTCTTGTGGGTTTTGGTTGGGCTGCGATACGCTCGGCCTTACCGTTGTTTTGGCCAGCGACACCTCGCGCTTGTTCTGGAGCGCTGAACAGTCAGGGTGCTTTCCTTTGACTTCTTCCCAGGCGTTCGATGGCATTCTCGAAGACGCGTTGCGTCTTCCTTTTGAATCATCCCGCCTCAATTTGGTCGTGAACTGGTTGGAAGACAAGTGCGCATCAACAGAGCAAATCGGCCGTTTGGCCGCTGCCTTTGATGACGAAGCGCGCCGGTTAAAAGTCATTCAATCTGCGACCTGCGCCTCACCCGCGAACATCTCTCAACTGGAGCCGCTTTTTGTTTCCCAACATTACCGTACCGCGTTTACTGAATGGGTCCCTTCAATCGATTGAGCCGAGGCCGTGTTTATCCTGTGGGTAACTCCACCGTTTTCTCCCTTGGAACCAAAGCCTATTCGGGTTGTTTTGAACTCCAGAGTATCTGACCATGTCGACCACCACCCATACCATCCATAATTTTTCTGCAGGCCCTTGTATTCTGCCACCTTCCGTGCTTCAGCAGGCCTCCGATGCGGTTCGCGACCTCGATGGTGGCGGACTCAGCTTGATTGAAATTTCCCACCGCAGCAAGCCCTTTGTGGCCGTGATGGAAGAAGCCCGGGATTTGGTCCGTTCCGAATTGAGCCTCCCCGACCATTACGAAGTCTTGTTTCTCCAAGGCGGCGCCAGCTTGGGCTTTCTCACAACGGCCATGAATTTCACCCCGTCAAATGGCAGCATGGACTACGCTGTCACCGGAACATGGGCAAAGAAGGCCTTGAAGGAAGCGCGCAAGATGGGCACAGCGCAGGCCATCACATCCAGCGAAGACAGTGGGTTTAACCACATTCCTGAATTGCCGGCGGCATCCTCTGCCAGCGCTGTCCACATCACGACGAACAACACCATTTACGGCACACAATATGCCGGTGACCCCTCGGTAAACAAGCCCATGGTTGCGGACATGTCCTCGGACATTTTTTCGCGTCCCATCGACATCGAGCGGTACGCTTGCATCTACGCCGGCGCCCAAAAGAACATGGGCCCTGCAGGGACCGTCCTCTACATCTATGACAAGCGGCAAGTGGGCCAAACAGGACGCGATTTGCCCAGCTATCTTGATTTGGCGGTTCACGCCGACAAAGACAGCATGTTCAACACGCCCCCCGTCTTTGCCATCTATACGAGCATGCTGACTTTGCGCTGGCTCAAAGGCGAAGGCGGTGTGCGCGAAATGCAACAGCGCAATGCAGCCAAAGCCGCCTGCATCTACGGTGAAATAGACCGCAATCCGCTGTTCAATGGGTATGCAGCCCTTGGGTCGCGCAGCGTCATGAACGCCACGTTCACCGCAGCGAATGAGACCCACACCCCTCTGTTCTTGGACGCTTGCAATGCAGCGGGCATCAATGGAATCAAGGGGCACCGGTCCATTGGCGGCTTCCGCGCCTCCATGTACAATGCGTTGCCCCTCTCCAGCGTCGAAGTGCTCACCGACGTCATGAAAGAATTCGAGCGCACCCACGGCTGACCCCCTTTATCCAAAAGAAACACCGACCATCCTGCCATGAAAGTCCTTGCAAACGACGGCATTTCTGCCAAGGCCCAAGCCCAGCTCGAAGCCGCTGGCGTCCATGTCTCCACTGACCATGTGGATCAAGCCAACCTGATCGACACCCTCAATTCAGAAGGCTACGATGGCATCCTCGTGCGCAGTGCAACCAAGGTCCGCCAAGACCTCATCGACGCCTGCCCCAACCTGCGGTTTATCGGGCGGGGTGGCGTCGGAATGGACAACATCGATGTGGCTTACGCCCGAGAGCAAGGACGGGTCGTGTTCAACACGCCCGCGGCCAGCTCCCAAAGCGTGGCTGAACTGGTGATGGCCCACTTGTTTGCCATGGCGCGTTCTCTGCAACACAGCTATCGCGCCATGCCGGAACAGGGTGCAGAGGAGTTCAAAGTGCTCAAGAAGGCCTACGCCAAGGGCATTGAACTTCGAGGAAAGACCCTCGGTATTGTAGGATTTGGCCGCATTGGAACGGCTGTGGCCCAATACGCGCTTGGTTGTGGCATGCACGTCATCGGCGTAGACCGCGAAGGCACTTCCCGCACTGTCCATGTCGAAGTGCCCCTTGGCGGCGCCAAAATTCAAGACATCGAAGTAGAAATCCCTTTGGTTCCCCTGGAGGACATGCTGGCCAAAGCAGACGCCATCACCTTCCACGTTCCTGCGCAATCGGACGGCTCACCCGTGCTGGATGCTGCTGGCATCGCTTCCATGAAACCGGGTGCCATGTTGGTCAACACCGCCAGAGGCGGCACCGTGGATGAAAGCGCAGTCCGCTCTGCAGTGGAAAATGGACACCTTCGCGGCGCAGCCCTCGATGTCTTTGTGGGAGAGCCCAAGCCCGATGCTTCACTGCTGAGCGTCGCCGGTTTGGCCCTCACCCCCCACATCGGCGCGGCAACCCTCGAAGCCCAAGATCGGATTGGCGACGAACTCGTTGAACGCATTCTTGAATTGCGTTAATTCGAACCCGCTACCGGTACCTTCCGGCGCGCCCGTTCAATGTCAACGAAGCCGCCCCTCCTTTTGACACCTTTTGAAGGTGTTTTGCCCAGTCGGGACAAGGCCCATCTTGTGGCCACACGCAGCTATTTGAGCTACAGCGATTACGAGCTCAAAGACAAGCTCGCGCGCAATCCATACAGCTATCTGCACGTCATCCACCCAGATGGCGACTTGGACTCCAGTAAAGACCTTGCCTCGGTCAGAGGCGCGTATGAAGCGTTTTTAAAACGGGGATGGTTGGAGCGTGATGGGCACAAGAATTACTATGTCCAGAGGCAATCTGGGCCCATGGGAACGTGCACTGGCGTCGTTGGATTGGTGCCAACTGCAGAGGCCAAAACGGGCCGAATCAAGGTGCATGAGGCGACTTTGGCGAACCGAGAAGCCCTGTTTGCCCAGTATCTGTCGGAGGTCGGCCTCAATGCTGAACCCACCCTGTTGGCGCACCCTTTCAATGCCGATGTTGATGCCGCCATTCGCGCCGTCACCGATCAACCCGCCGACTTTGACTTCACCACAGCCGACGGGATCCGCCACACCCTGTGGCGACCAAACCGCAGCGCATTGTCCCAGCTGACGGCTGCGTTTGAAACGGTGGAACATGCCTACATCGCCGATGGCCACCACCGGGTAGCCTCGAGCATGAAGATGGCAGAGGCCCATCCTGACCGAAAGGAGTCTCACGCCTTTATGGCCTTGCTTGTGGCTGAAGACGAGTTGATGTTTCGCGGTTTTCACCGCACGGTCCAGGTAGAGGACGACCAGCAATGCGCCAGGGTGCTTCAGCAACTGAACAGGCTTGACGGAGTCCTGTGGCAACCAGGAGACCATCACCCTGAGCCTACAGAGGGTTGCATCCTCTTGCGCGGGGCCATTGTGGGATCACTCCACATAGAAAAGGCCCTGCGTTCTCTAGGGAACACCCCTGCTGAGTGGCTGCAAGAAGAGGTGTTGAACCCGTTGTTTGACATTGCAGAGCCCCGAACAGACCGACGGCTGAAATACCTCGCTGGTGACTTGGCCCAAGATGAGCTCGAAGCCACCACATCAAATCCGTTGCGCTTGGCTTTTATCATGCCGCCCATGACCTTCTCAACGCTCCAAAAAGTGGCAGATGATGGCCGGCATTTACCGCCAAAAAGCACCTGGATTGCCCCAAAATTGCGCAGCGGCATGACCCTCTTTGATTTCGGGCCTTCATCCTGACCTTTGTACCATGGACGGATGGGACATTGCGCAGCGTTGGAATGAGGTCAGGGCTGCAGTGCCTGCCGAAGTGCAGGTGATTGCGGTCAGCAAAACCAAGCCCATCTCTGCCATAGAAACGGCGTACACAGCGGGTGCGCGCAGTTTTGGAGAAAACCGCGTTCAGGAATTGGTGGGCAAACATGAAGCCCTGACCCATCCCGAGACTGGACAACTTGCGGATTATCCCGACCTGTCCTGGCACCAAATCGGCACCCTTCAGAAAAACAAGGTGAAGTACATCGCGCCATTCGTTGGACTCATTCACGCGGTCGATCAAAGGTCTTTGTTGGACGAAGTCGACAAGCGCGCTGACGCCAATGGGCGTAAAATCTCCGTGCTCCTTCAGCTTCACATCGCTCAGGAAAGCAGCAAATTCGGCCTGTCCGAATCGGAGCTTGCTGCATTGCTCAGCGATGTAGATACAGGCCATTGGCCTCAGGTGGAAATCAAAGGCCTCATGGGCATGGCCACATTTACTGAAGACCGGGCGCAAGTAGCGCGGGAGTTTCAAAGCCTGCGGAAGCTTTACGATCGATACCGGGACTCCTTTGGTTGGGACACATTGTCCATGGGCATGAGCGGTGATTGGCAAATAGCGGTGGACAACGGCAGCAATATGGTCCGCATTGGAAGCTCCATATTTGGCCACCGATGAAAGACAAGCCTCACCATTGGAAGGACTTTGAGCCGTGGTTTCGGGCCTGGCTCATCCTAGCCCCTCTGGTGGCCTGGGGCAGCCATTTCATTGTGCGCAATGCGCGTCTTCGCCTCGCTCAACTGAGGGCAGACAGCCTGGATGTGCCAGAGCCCCAAGGAACTTGGGGATACGCAGCAGCTTGCACCGTTGCTTTTACCCTCCTGATGGTCGTATTGGCCAGGGTCTGGGTTCAATCCACACCGCCAGAAGAAGGCGATAATGCTGGCAGCTAAGCGGCTGACATTAGACGGCAATCTTTGTTCGCGCACCCCGCAGTGCTGGACGCTTCATAGAAAAACGGTCGAGGTTCACTTCCGGCTCTAACCCCAATGCGAGTTGTGCCAGAAGGCGCCCAATCAATGGGGCAAATTTGAATCCGTGGCCACTAAAACCCGCTCCGATCACCAGCCCTTCTGACGTTCGATCCAAAATGAAATCTCGGTCTGCTGTGCCACTGTAGAAACAGACGTACCGCCTGGCCACGTCGGCTTCGGCCAACTCCGGAATGTAACGGCCCAAGAACTTTCGTGCTTCCTGCTCAAAAGCCGCGGAAACCTGACGCGCATCTCCGTCGGGATGGCCTTGGACCCCGGGGTGGTGGTTGGCCACCTTGATCCGTCCATCCTTGACCGTCGGAATGGCATAAAATCCGCTTTCCATGTGGCTGAATACTGGCAGGTTTTGCAACCGGCCCCCCAAAGCTGAAGCATCAAAATACACGAGTTCTTGACGCGTGACTTCCATAGAAACCTCGGTCCAACGGCGCGTCCACGCTCCAGCCGTCAACACGACGGAGTCGAACTCTGCACGGCCTTTGGCGCATTCTACAGCGGTGGTCGTCACGTCGAATGCTTCGCCTTTGAAATCCACCCCTCTGGAGGCCAACCACACGAGCAACCCTTGGAGGATGACCATGGGGTCAAGCACCCCTCCCATGCGGTCCACGGTGGCGGCCCCTGTATGGAGACCAGGCCACTCCTCAGAGACGGCACCCTTGGACATGCGGTCGGCCCGCAGCCCAAGTGAGCGCATGGCCCTCCAACTGTCGCGGGCATGTCGGTCTCCGGGCTCCTCAATCAGCAGCTTCCCTGTGGTATGCAGCAAAGGCCGTCCCAGTTCTCGCTCCCAGTTTCCCCAAAGAACGCGGCTCCGGACCGCCATCTTGATCAAGCCCTTGTCCTCACCATAATGGACCCTAAAGCTCCGGCCGGTATCGACAGAAGCGCCGGGCCCGGTCCCCATGAGATTCGGGTCGTACAAGGTGACTTTTGCCCCTTGATCGACGAGGTGCGCTGCAGTCATCGCCCCCATAATGCCACCCCCAACGACGGCGACCTGTTTGGCGGTCTGGGAGGCTTTCAGCCCCTCCCTTTTTGGTGCCATTCTGGTCATGACGCATGCTGTTTTTGTCGCTTGGCCTCTGCACGAACCACCTCGAGTTCTCGTCCTAAAAACGCAGCGATTTCTCCCATTCCCGTCCGTTCCACACCCTGTCGACGCTCCGCATCAGCATTGTAATTGGTATTGATGTTGACATCGTAAAACCGCAACCTGCCTTGGGCATCGGGAGCGGCCTCCATGGCCGCCACCTCCATCCCCGCGCCGCGCAAAAAGGACAAGCAACGCTCCAACTCTTGGGGATGGTGTCCATCCAAGATTTCAAACTTGGCCCTGCCGTCAGCGGGACAATAGGCGTTGCCCACTTGACAAGCATCCGAAGGGCAAAGCTCGAAGCCGCCCCCAGCGTCAATGCTCACCGTGTACAGGTGATTCCCACCCACGAATTCGAGTCGCCAAACCCGTCCATCTGCAGGTTGTATATAGGATTGAAGGACCACAGTACCGTCCAAGGTGTAGTCTTCAAAACCTTCGACAATTCGGTCCAACTGCGCTTGATTCCGGACGAGCTCTACTCCCGTCCCTTTTCCTCCTCGATTGGGCTTGAGGATGAAAGGGTCGGACCAATCGGCTGCTGCACTTCGCAATGCTTGGGGCCCGGTAACCGCCACCGTCTTCGGCGTCATCAATCCGCTGGCCTGCAAGGCTATGGCCTGCTCTACTTTACTCACCTCCAGCTCAGTCGCGCGTCTGTTGTTCACAACCCTTCTGCCGTGCGCTTCGAGCCAGCCCATCAATCCACGCGTGGCCTCCCATGCATAGCGGTGGTCCCTGGTGTGGGAGCTCGCGCTCATCCGGTTGTAAAACACCCCCTCAGGCGGCGCAGTGGTGAGGTCCAGAACGAGGTCGTCTATAAACCACTCGGCATAAGGCAAGGCGCGCTCAGCCAGTTCAAGGCGCAAGGGCTCCAACCATGTATCGTTCTCATGGATGATGTGAATGACAGGAGCAGAATCGGTTCCAAATTGGAATTGTAAAGGAGAAAACATAGGCGCATAAAAAAGCCCGGCGAAGGCCGGGCAGGTTGGTCAAGGGATAAAGGACAATGGCTGTTCAGCTCATTCTCTTGCATGACGGTAACCTGCCCGGAGGGGCCGGACAACAACAACAACAAATGCTGAGATTAACGTTCATGATGTGACAAATATAGCCTAGTATAATCTATTATACAAAATTAGTCACATCAATACGGGTCTATGTCGACTATGACCCGGACCGGCTTGAAGCGGGGAACCTGCCGCAACGTTCCAATGTCTTCCATCATGGCCTCTTTGAACTTTACCGTATCCACCGTGCGCTCCACCTTGAGCAAGATGTGCCGCTGATACAGATCATTGACCCGGGCAATGCCCGGTTCTTCTGGACCAATGACCCGACCGCCGAACCTGCTGCGCAAACGGCCTGCCAATGCCGACGCAGCTTCCCGGGTTAAATGAGGATCGCGGTGTCGCATGATCAACCGCACCAGCCGCACAATGGGAGGATAGCCAAATGACGCGCGCTCTTTTAATTCCGCTTCCGCCATGGCTTGGGCGTCGTGGGTCACCACATGCTGGAATACCCAATGCTCAGGATCGAAAGTCTGAATCAGCACCTGACCACGCTCCCCTCTTCTCCCCGCCCTTCCTGCCACTTGGGTCAACAATTGAAAAGTCCGCTCCAATGCCCTGAAGTCGGGAAAGTGCAGCATGTGGTCAGCCTGTAAAATCCCAACCAGCCCCACCCTTTCAAAATCCAATCCCTTCGTGACCATTTGTGTGCCCACCAGAACTTGAATTTCACCCTGCTCAAATGCTCGGATGATGCGTTCGTGCCCCGTCCGACTGCGGGTGGTATCCAGGTCCATGCGTTGCACCGTCACCCCTGGCAGAAGCTGGACCACCTCTTCCTCGATGCGCTCCGTTCCCAAGCCTTTGGCCTCCACCTCCTCGCTTCCGCAGCGGGGACAAGTACTGGGCTCGCCCTGCCGGTAGCCGCAATAGTGACAGTGAAGGTCTTTGAGGTACTTGTGATAGGTCAAACTGACATCGCAGCGCTCGCAGTCCGGAACCCAACCGCATGTTCGGCATTGATACACGGGGGCGAATCCGCGCCTGTTCTGAAACAATATCGCTTGTTTGCCTGCCTCTAGCGTAGACTTGAGCGCATCGAGCAACGTCCGGCTAAAATGGCCTTCCATGGCGCGCTGTTTGTGCGCCTTCCGCAGGTCAACCAGCCCCACCTCCGGCAAAGAGGTCCCCCCAAACCGTTCAGCCAATTCAATGTGTGCCGCTCGGCCTGACTGCACGGCGAATCGCGCCTCCAACGATGGTGTAGCAGAACCCAAAACCACCGCAGCACTGTGCATGCGGCCCAGCATCGCTGCTGCATCCCGCGCCTGATACCGCGGTGCTGGATCTTGTTGTTTGTAGCTGGCGTCGTGTTCTTCGTCTACGACGATCAAACCCAGGTTTGAGAAGGGCAAGAAAATGGCGCTGCGTGCACCTACCATCAGACGTCCTCTGGACTCCTTGGACGATACGCGGCGGTATGTTGCCGTGCGCTCCCTGGGGCTAAATCGGCTGTGATAGACTTCCAACCGGTCACCAAAAAAGCGGCGCAACCGCACGATCAACTGTGTTGTAAGGGCGATTTCAGGAACCAAAAACAGCGCATCCCTTCCCGACTCCAGCACATCGTGGATCAAGTGGGTGTACACCTCTGTCTTTCCTGAGCCCGTCACGCCTTCCAACAACACAAGAGGGGTGGCTTCAAAGGCTTCGCGCATGGAACCGACCGCCTTCTGCTGTGCTTCACTCAATGTCGCCAGCGGCTCCACCTCCTGAGAAGACTGCAATTGCCAGGGGTCTTGCTTGAATTGGAAGACAAGGCCCTTTTCCATCAGCCTCTTGAACAAAGTAGAGGTCACCCCTTCCATTTTGGTGAGGCTCTCCAAGGGCACCCCCACCGGCGCTGCGTCCTCTGCGAGAAGGGTCATCATGGCGCGGGATTGGGAGGGCGCGCGAGAATCCAGCGCATCCAAAGCTTCGTTGAGCCAGCGCTCATCGGCGCATGCTTGCTCCGACAACCTCACCATAGAGACCAATTTTCGGCGCGGGCTCGCCTTGAGCTCCTCCATGGAGAGCACCCACCCTGCCTCTACAAGCCGGTGGAGCAGTGGAGCGGGATTGACCACCCCCAGCAAAGACCCGACCTCCTTGAATGACAATCCGCCCCTCAAGCGGAGTGCTTCGACCACTTGAAACTCCTTGTCACCGAGCTCTTCTTCATCGCGTTCTTCGGCATCGGGAGACAATTCCAGCTTGGTCTCACTGGCGAGCCTCATGCCAGATGGCAATGCCGCGAGGGCCACTTCTCCCGGTCCGCAGCAGTAATGTGACGCAATCCAATCCCAGAATTTGAGCGTCGCAGGAGAAAGAAGGGGTTGGGTGTCCAAAACCGAGAGATAAGGCTCAGTAGCATGGTCGGGCTTGTTGTTGTGAATCCGCCGGACCACGGCAGTGTGAAGCCGTTTACCCCTCAACGGAACGATGATCCGACACCCTTCCTGCACAGCACTTTCGTCGCCAGAGGGAACCTCATAGGTCAAAAGCCCGGGAAGGGCCAACGGGAGGATGACATCCACATACATCTGCAGGGGCGAAAGTACCCGAACGCGTCAGATCACAATCAACTTATACAAACCCGTGAACAGCATCCGCACATTTCGGTTCATACAGCATGCATCATTTGAACGAAGGAGATCCCGCACCGGTATTTGAAGCCCTGGATCAACAAGGGCGAAAGCAAACGCTCACAGATTACTCAGGTCAAAAACTCGCCTTGTACTTCTACCCCAAGGACAATACTCCTGGGTGTACGAACCAGGCCTGTAGCTTGAGGGATGGCATGGCCGACCTCAAAAAGGCGGGCATCAAAGTCTTGGGTGTGAGCATCAACCATGCGGCCTCTCACCAGAAATTCATTGACAAATTTGACTTGCCATTTGACCTTTTGGTCGACGAGGATCATGCGTTACAAGAGCAGTATGGCGTTTGGGGCTTGAAGAAATTTATGGGACGTGAATACGACGGAACCCACCGCACCACCTTCTGTATCAAGGAAGACGGCACCATCGCAGCCATCATTAGAAAGCCCAAGGTCAAGGAGCACGCCCAAGAAGTGCTCGCTGCCTTCGCAGACGAACGTTGAACAGGCGTTCACAAAAATGCGCAGCAACGTAAATCCCTTACGGACTGCTGCCTCTACTTTGCCTACGATTCACAGGAAAACAACAGCAACATGGCTGCAGAAAACAAGGACAAGCTCAAAGCACTCCAACTGACCCTCGACCGCCTCGACAAGACCTACGGCAAGGGTACAGTGATGAAATTGGGAGACGAAGCCGTCGAAAAGGTGGATGCCATTCCCTCAGGCTCACTCTCTCTTGACATTGCACTCGGCGTGGGTGGATTCCCCCGCGGACGCGTCGTAGAGATCTATGGCCCCGAAAGTTCAGGTAAAACCACCTTGGCCACCCACGCCATTGCGGAGGCCCAAAAAGCCGGCGGCATCTGTGCCTTTATCGATGCCGAGCACGCTTTTGACAAATACTACGCCGAGAAACTCGGTGTAGACACCGAAAACCTCTTGATTTCGCAGCCCGACAACGGTGAGCAGGGACTTGAGATCGCCGACAACCTCATCCGTTCGGGCGCCATCGACCTCATCGTCATCGACTCCGTGGCTGCTTTGACGCCGCGCGCAGAAATCGAAGGTGAGATGGGCGACTCATCGGTCGGTCTTCAGGCCCGACTGATGTCGAAGGCTCTGCGGAAACTGACCTCTACCATCAACAAAACCGGGTGCTGCTGCGTCTTCATCAACCAGCTTCGAGAGAAGATCGGAGTGATGTTTGGCAACCCTGAAACCACCACTGGTGGAAATGCCCTCAAGTTTTACTCTTCCGTTCGGATTGACATTCGCAGAAGCAGTCAAATCAAGGATGGGGATGTTGTGATGGGCAACCGCACCAAGGTCAAGATTGTCAAAAACAAAGTCGCGCCGCCTTTCCGCCGCGCGGAATTCGACATCATGTACGGCAAGGGCATCTCCAAAGTCGGAGAGATCATCGATCTCGGAGTGGACTTGGGCATCGTCAAAAAGTCAGGCTCTTGGTTTAGCTATGGCGAAACCCGACTTGGGCAAGGCCGCGATTCAGTCAAGAATTTGCTGGAGGACAACATCGAATTGATGGAAGAACTCGAAGGCAAAATCAAGGCTGCCTTGAGTGACAACGCACCTGCTGAAGAGGAGGTACAGGCGTTAGAAGAAGCTTGATGCGCTTCATCAAGGCTTCCTCTTTTGGAGTCTTGGCCATGCTCGGCGCTGCGGGTTGTGCTTTCGGGCCTTCCGGCAGCGCCGATTTGGATACCACAGCCTCCACAGATTCTCTCGGTTGGTTCAACGATCAAGTCGCCGCGGCCCCTCAGCTGCCAGAGGCTTACGTTGCAAGGGCGCAGTTCCACCTGCGTAACGACCGAACGGGAGAAGCCATGGCAGATTACGCCCGCGCTGTAGGATTGGACTCTACCCGAACAGAAGACCGACACCGCTTGGGAGAAATTCGCTTTGGGATCCAGGATTTTGAGGGTGCTGTGAGAGAATGGCAAGGGGTTTTGGCCGTTGATGATCAACACATCCCCGCGCTGCTGTCTCTGGCAGAAGTAGACTTGCTTTTGCGGTCCTATGACGCGGCGTTGGTGAAAATCAACAATGCTTTGCGCAACGACGAACGGCTCGAAGACGCCTACTTCCTCAAGGGGAGGTTGTACCTGGAAACCGGAGATACTGCCACAGCCGCGAGTTCTTTTCAGACCGTGGTGGAGGTCAATCCCACACGGTATGATGCCTACATACAACTGGGGCTGCTCTATGCCGCTGCGCACGACGACCTCGCTCTTGAATACTTCAAGACAGCCAGAAGCCTCAAGGCGAACAGCATCGAGGCCTTGTACGATGAAGCGATTTATCTGCAGGAACACGGTCAAACTGACCAACTGCGCTACGCTTCGGCTTTGGCCCTCTATGACCGCATTCTGACGTTGGACCCCACGAATGCATCGGCTGCATTCAACAAGGGCTTTGTGCATTTGGAGTATCTGAACCAATACGACAGTGCTGCCTTCTGGTTTGATGCTGCCATTGAGCGGCTTCCTTACTACCACCAAGCGCATTACAACAAAGGACTCGCCTTGGAGAGCATGGGACGCAATGAGGACGCATTGACCGCCTATGACAACGCACTGTCCTACGCTCCAGCATATACACCTGCTGCACTTGCCAAAGGACGGGTGATCGAAGCGCTGCGCTGACCCCCTTCACATATCCGCCCCTTTCATCACATGACTCAAATGCGGGGGCTGAAACGAACAACGCCGGCCCCAAGGGAGCCGGCGTTGTTTAGGTTTGGAGTGGCAGGGATTATTTCACCTGGTCCACCACTGCCTTGAAGGCGGCCGGGTGGTTCAAGGCCAAGTCGGCGAGCACCTTGCGGTTGAGCTCAATGCCTGACTTGCTGCACTTGCCCATAAACTGGGAGTAACTCATTCCGTGTTGGCGGGCACCGGCGTTGATACGCTGGATCCACAGTGAACGGAATTGGCGCTTCTTCAGCTTACGGCCTACGTAAGCGTAGAGGAGGCCTTTTTCGACGGCATTCTTGGCTACGGTCCACACGTTTTTGCGTGCTCCATAGTAGCCCTTGGCCATCTTTAGGATTTTCTTCCGGCGAGCGCGGCTCGCTACGGCATTGTTTGAACGGGGCATGGTTTATTGGTTTCGGCGGACAGCGTCCCTGTTGGGAACTTGAGGAGCTGGCAACCTGTTCAACGTTGTTCTACTTCAGATCCCCAATTGGGTCTTGATGTTCGGCGTATCCGACTTGTGCACCAAACCTGAATGGGTCAGGTTTCGCTTTTGCTTGGTGCTTTTCTTGGTCAGGATGTGCGACTTGAACGCGTGCTTACGCTTCAGCTTGCCCGTGCCGGTCACGGTGAAGCGCTTCTTCGCGCTGCTCTTGGTCTTCATCTTCGGCATGTCGTCCGTATGTGTCGGTTCAGGTCTCCCCTCCCCAGGTTTTTACTTCTTTGGTCTAAGCGTGATAAACATCCGCTTCCCCTCCAACTTCGGCATGAGTTCAACCGTGCCTACGTCTTCTAACTCCTGCGCAAAACGCAGCAACAGAATCTCTCCCCTCTCTTTAAAGACAATCGCCCTTCCACGGAAGAATACGTGTGCCTTCAATTTGTTCCCCTCTTCCAGAAACTTCCTGGCGTGCTTCACCTTGAAGTTGAAATCGTGGTCGTCCGTATTCGGGCCAAACCTGATTTCTTTCTGGGTCACCTTGGACTGGTTGGCCTTGATTTCCTTCTGCTTCTTCTTCTGGTCGTACAGGAATTTCTGATAATTCAGAATCCTGCAGACAGGAGGGTCTGCTTTGGGAGAAATCTCCACCAGGTCCAGTTCCTGCTCCTCTGCCATCTTAATGGCATCTTCTACCTCGACGACGTCGGCATCGCCGATGTTGTCTCCTACCAATCGCACCTTGGGCGCCCGGATTTCACGGTTCGTCCTGTGCGGGTTCTTTTTAATCACCCGGGCTGGGCCTCGGGATCGTCTTCGTCGAATAGCGATGGTGCTATCAGTTTGGTGGTTCAATCATTTCGTTACCGCCAAGCATTTCGGCGACCTCACTGTCGATTCGGTCTGCAAAAGCCTTGGTGGCCATGCCTCCTACATCTCCTTCGCCTTGCTTGCGCACGGCTACAGTTCCGTTCTCGGCCTCGTCTCCTCCTACGATGAGCATGTACGGGACTTTGTCGAGCTCCGCTTCGCGGATCTTCTTCCCGACCTTTTCACTGCGGTCGTCAACGAGGGCGCGAATATCGCGCTTTTCAAGGGATTTTGAAACCTCTTGGGCATAGTCGTTGTACTTATCGCTAACTGGCAGTATCCGCGCCTGTTCCGGAGTGAGCCAAAGCGGGAATTTACCCGCACAATGCTCAATCAGAATGGCCACAAAACGTTCCATAGAGCCAAAAGGAGCGCGGTGAATCATCACCGGACGGTGTTTTTGGTTGTCGGCGCCTACGTACTCGAGTTCGAACCGTTCGGGCAAGTTGTAGTCAATCTGAACCGTTCCAAGTTGCCACTTCCGACCGATGGCGTCGCGCACCATAAAGTCGAGTTTGGGTCCGTAAAAAGCCGCTTCGCCCAATTCTGTGATCGTCTTGAGTCCCTTCTCCTCGGCCACTTCGGCGATCGCTTTTTCCGCATTGTCCCAATTGCTGTCATCGCCGATGTACTTGTCTGGGGTCTCGGGATCCCTCAATGACACTTGGGCTACGAAATCCACAAAATCAAGAGTCTTGAAGATGTACAACACCAAATCGATGACTTTTCCGACCTCTTCCTTGACCTGGTCCACGGTACAGAATATGTGGGCGTCGTCCTGTGTGAATCCACGAACGCGTGTGAGTCCATGCAACTCGCCACTTTGCTCATAGCGGTATACCGTTCCGAATTCCGCAAAGCGGACCGGCAAATCGCGGTAGCTGCGCGGGCGGCTTTTGTAGACCTCGCAGTGGTGCGGGCAATTCATGGGCTTGAGCAGGTATTCCTCTCCTTCCGCGGGCGTCTTGATGGGCTGAAAACTGTCCTCTCCGTATTTGGCGTAGTGACCGCTGGTCACATAGAGCTCCTTGTTTCCAATGTGTGGCGTGATGACCGGTTGGTATCCCATTTTGCGCTGGGCCTCCTTGAGGAAAGACTCGAGGCGCATGCGCAGGTCTGCGCCTTTGGGCAACCACAATGGCAAGCCTTGGCCCACCTTTTCGCTGAACGTAAAGAGATCGAGCTCCTTGCCCAGCTTTCGGTGATCGCGAAGACGCGCCTGTTCTAGAAGCTCGAGGTGTTCGGTCAGCTGCGCCTTTTTGGGAAACGCGACGCCGTAAATCCGGGTCAGCTGCTTCTTGGTCTCATCTCCTTTCCAATAGGCTCCCGCAACGGCGAGCAGCTTGACTGCTTTGATGTGGCCGGTGTGGGGCAAGTGTGGACCGCGGCACAAATCTGTGAACCCGCCTTGGGTGTAGAAAGTGATGGTACCGTCCTCCAGATTTTGAAGCAAGTCCAGCTTGTATTCGTCTCCCTTGTCTTCGAAATAGGCTTGGGCTTCCGACTTGGAGACCTCGCGCCGAACGTATTCACTCTTCTGCTTGGCCAACTCGAGCATCTTTTTCTCGATGGCAGGAAAGTCTTTGTCGCTGAACACATGATCGCCAAAGTCAACGTCATAATAGAACCCCCCTTCCACTGCCGGCCCTACCCAAAACTTGACACCGTCATACATGTCCTCGAGGGCCTCGGCCATCAAGTGTGCACCGCTGTGCCAAAACGTACTTTGGGCGTTTTCGTCGCCCCAGGTCAACAACTTCAGAGAGACGTCGCCACCCAGGGGGCGCTGTGCATCACGCACTTCGCCATCGACTTCGGCAGCGAGCACATTGCGCGCCAGGCCCTCGCTGATGTCACGTGCAACGTCCATTGCGGTGGCGTTGGCTTCGGCTTGGCGGATTGAGCCGTCGGGAAGGGTGATGTTGATCATGCTGTCCGGATTGGCGGCAAAGATAATCCCGAGCCCCGGCGCAACAGCCTTCAAAAAGGATGTCAAATTCCCACCGCTTTGGTGGCATCTCCATACCAAGACACTGAAAGTCTGCATTGCTCATATAGGACAGAGACCGTCTCCGCCCATAAATCCCATATCCCCTCCCCCATGTTCATGGCGCTTCGCACGACTTCCACGGCCGCGATTTTGATCGCACTTGCTGCACCCACCTCCGCAATGTCCTCGCCCCAGGACCTCCGCAACTTTGACGACTTCATTCATTACGTTCGAACCGAAGCCCATTCGGGAGATGCAGAACGCATCATGGACTGCTTCGCCCCCATGGTGGTGCAAGAAGAAGGGTGCGACCCCGTGGCCATCGCAGACATCCTAGGACTTGAAGCCCAGCGGTTTGGTTGGAAGGCAACCGGCCGAGATGTAGCGCGGTTTGCCGATGGGTTCGTGCTCATCGACACTGACGGCACCATGACCAACCTGCAGGCCCGTGCGATGGGACAAAACCACCTGTTGGACATCCTGGGCAACCGGGTGAAATTCCGCCGCAGTCCCGGTGCAGACGGCGAAGTCATCGCCCTATTGGATCAAGGCACCTTGCCCGGCCAGTTGGATGTAGGCCGGTGGACTGTGGACCGCGATGGAACCAGCTGGACCCCGGTGCGCTTGGAGCACCCTGAGCTCGGGAAAATCAAAGGCTACATCGGCAGCGATTACGTCCGTCCGACAAACGGACACGGGGACGTCAAACTCACCGCTTCTTTTGACGGAACGCGCTGGGCGCTCACCGGCTATGAGCGCACGCGGTCAGACCTGGTGGTCAACCACGACTGCCCCACGCCTTGAGGTGCCAATGAACCAGGGCCTGGGCGCAATGTTCGCCCCTGGCGTCGTGGAGGGCGGCGCCCAATTGGACCCTGGCAACCCCCTCCTTTTGAAGCACATCGGACAGTCCCAGGACTTCCGGTGTGTTTCTTTTTGAGGTCGCCGCACAATGGCCTTGTGGTTTGGCGAGGTAATCCACCTCGATGCGCGACATGATGATGCGGTAGTCGCTCATGCCCACCTCGATCAAAATGGACGCCCCAGAAGAAAACTCCAAAGCGGTCGCAATGGCGCAGGCATGCATGCCCCCCAAGTGGTTGCGGTTGGACCTGCGTTCTGGCAAAGTGACCTTTACTTCCTCGCCATTGACTTCGGAAAGTCCGATGCGATGGGGGCGGTTAAAAGGAAGCGCAACCCGCATCAGACGATCGAGGGCTTTGGGGTTTCCGGCGCGCGCATCGGCGAGGGCTTTGTCCGCCCGTTGTGCTACCCACGCGTTCATGGAGCAAGGTTTGTCAATTCGACACCAGCTCCTTTGAGGGCGCCGGCAATGTCTGGCTTGAAGTATTGAGGGCCTTTCAACACCTTGCCATCGGCCCTGTAAATGGGCTGGCCATCGGGACCGAGCTTGGACATGTTAGAAGCCTGAATGGTCCGAAAAACATCGGCCATCACATCTTGCATCCCATGGGAGATGATGGTGCCGCATAAGATGTACAGCATGTCACCCAAAGCATCGGCCACCTCCACCATGTCGCCAGCGCGCACTGCCTCGAGGTATTCATCGTTCTCTTCAGCCATGAGGCTGTGCCGCAAAGACATTTCTGCTTCTGACAGCACCATGGTGGGCTTTTCTTCCACCCGCATACCAAAGGTGCTGTGGAACTCCGCGACGGAGGAAAGGCATTCATTCAAGGTCATGCCCCAATTTGGTTCAACATCTTTTAACCGCACCTATCATGTGTGCCAAAAGCACTCCTCTATTTTTGACAGGGCAAAAACCTGAGTTTGTCCAGAGCTTGCACAATACCGAACAACAGACATGTTAAGCAACACCCCCACTTCGGAGATCGCTTCGGCCAGCAATGGCAGTCCGGACATTCAGGCCCTCACGGAACGGATCCGCTCAGCCAGCGGATTTGTAGACCAACTCCGTCACGAAGTCGGAAAAGCTGTTGTCGGCCAGCGCAACATGATGGACACCTTGATTACAGGGTTGTTGGCCGATGGACACGTGCTTCTAGAAGGCGTTCCTGGACTGGCCAAGACCCTGGCGATTCAGACCCTGAGCCGTGCCGTTGCTGTGGATTTCAGCCGCATTCAATTCACCCCCGACTTGCTGCCTGCCGACGTTGTGGGCACCATGATCTACAACCAAAAACAAGAACAATTCACCGTGAGCAAGGGCCCCATTTTTGCCCATTTCGTGCTCGCAGATGAAATCAACCGCGCCCCGGCCAAAGTGCAGAGTGCCTTGTTGGAGGCCATGCAAGAGCGCCAAGTGACCATTGGTTCTGAGACCTTTCCTCTGCCCCAACCATTCTTGGTCCTCGCCACACAAAACCCTGTGGAGCAAGAAGGCACGTACCCCCTGCCTGAGGCCCAGGTCGACCGGTTCTTGCTCAAGGCGGTCATCGACTACCCTACCTCCGACGAGGAACAACTCATCTTGAGAAACCAAGTTTCATCTGGAGATCGCCCCAAGGTTCAACCTGTGGTCACCCCTGCAGAAATCGTCACCGCCCGAAATCTGGTGCGGGAAGTTTACATGGACGAGAAAATCGAGCGCTACATCGTGACCCTCGTTCAAGCGACCCGGAAACCCGAAAACCATGGCATGGGCCACCTCGGCCCGCTCATTGGATTCGGCGCTTCCCCTCGTGCCACCATTGGCTTGGCCATGGCCGGAAAAGCGAGGGCCTTTATGGCGCACCGTGGGTATGTGATTCCCGAAGACATTCGCGCTGTGGCCATGGACGTGCTGCGTCACCGCATTGGATTGACTTTTGAGGCCGAAGCCGAGGAAATCCGCCAAGAACAAATCGTCACCGAGATCCTCGACCAGGTTCAAGTTCCCTGAGATGGAAGCCTCCGAGCTGATTCGCCGTGTTCGCCGGGTGGAGTTGCGCGCCCGTGGACTGAGCAGCCAGATTTTTTCGGGTGAATACCACAGCGCCTTCAAAGGAAGGGGCATGGCGTTCAGCGAAAACCGGGCTTATCAGCATGGAGACGAAATCCGCACCATTGACTGGAACGTGACGGCGCGCATGCGCAGTCCCTACGTCAAAGTGTTTGAGGAGGAGCGTGAGCTGACGGCCATGTTGCTCATCGATGTCAGTGCATCGGGCAAATTGGGGAGCCGCGAAAAGTCCAAACGGGAGCTCGCTGCAGAGCTCGCTGCTGTGCTCGCTTTTTCGGCGGGTCAGAACAACGATAAGATTGGCGCCATCCTGTTTAGCGACCGCATCGAGCGTTTCATTCCCCCCAAAAAAGGACGCAGTCACATCCTTCGGATTGTCAGAGAAATCATCGACCTGGAGCCGGAAGGCAAGGGAACCGACATCACTTCTGCCCTGGAGCACTTCGGACGCGTGATGAAGAAGCGCACCATCGCCTTCCTCATCAGTGACCTGCAAGACACGGGGTTCGGAGATGTGCTCAAGCGGACGGCCCGTCGCCATGACTTGGTCGCTTTGCAATTGGTGGATGATGTGGAACTGAAGGCCGCCAAATTTGGATGGCTTGCGGCGACCGACCCCGAATCTGGAACGGCCTCGTATATCGACACCTCCTCCTTGCGATGGCGCAAGCGCTATACAGCAGCAGCCCAACAATTTCAGTCTGACCTCATCGACATGATGAAGCGTTCTGGGGTAGACCATGCCGTCCTGAATACCGCAAAGCCCTACGTCCAACCGCTCATGCAATTGTTTGACCGCCGTGGCTAAAGTGAGCACCATTGTCGTTTTGATGCTGACCCTGTCGGCTGCCGCTTGGGGACAAACTGGCCCCGCGTTCAATCTTCTCGTGGACCGCGACAGCATTGGAGTGGGAGAACCCTTGCAGCTGCAGCTGATCTCAGACGAACCCCTGCAAGGTGGAAAGCACTGGCAATGGCCCACATTGATTCCAGGAGACTCTTTGGCCCAGGGTTGGGAAATCCTTTCCGTTTCTGAATTGGACAGCAGTGCTTCACCTGTGCTTGATGCGGGACTCAGAAGGCAACAAAACATCGCCATCATGGCCTGGGATACCGGGATGATGGTTTTGGCGCCCATTGTCCTTTTGGACAGTGGTGAGGTGGCCGCGAAGACGCCCCTTATGGAAATCGAAGTCGGCCTGGTGCCCCTCGAAGCCAATGCCGCTCCAAAGCCTATGCAAGGGTTTAAGGTCTACCAATTCACCTGGTGGGAGCGGATCAAGTTCGTTTTGCCTTGGATTTTCGGGGCAGTCGCGATCGCGTTGCTGGGGCGTTGGCTTTACCGCAAATGGCAATCGCGAGAACCCCAAGAAGCTGAGGCAGGCGCACCCATTGTCCCGAAAATCCCTGCCCACATTACAGCGCTGGCCCTGTTGCGTCAACTCGAGCAGGACAAACCTTGGACAGAGGGACGCGGAAAAGAAGCACAAGCGGTCCTCTCAGAAGCGGTCCGAGTTCACCTCCAAGGGAGCTTTGGTGTCAAAGCCCTAGAGCGCACCACCGATGAATTGGCCCAAACCTTGCGCAGCGCCCCCATCCGGGGCATGGCCGCCGATGAGAGCGACTGGATGATCGCCCTGCTGCAGCGTTCGGACCTGGTGAAATTTGCCAAACAAGACATGGACGGAGATGCTCATTTGAGGGTGGTGCAAGAGAGCATTGCTTGGATCAACCGCACCATCCCCACCCCATCTGACGACACTTTCGGTGGAGACTCCTCCGATGGCTCAAATTCTGCCCAAGGCCATGCGTGAGTCGGCCAACATATGGACCCTGCGCAGCCGACAGGCCATCGCCCAACTGGGGGGCTGGGGGGCTTGGCTCGCTGTCTTTCTGGTGGCCGATGACCGCTATGAATGGGGAAAACCCTTGGCGTGGTGGTTGCTTGGGGCGGTTGGTGCTTGGAGCCTTTGGTCGGTTTTCCGCCCCATCGCATTGCCGCAATTCCGGATGAACCTGCAGCACTTGGGCCTCAACCCTCCCCGCAGGGACCAGTGGATCCCCCTGCTGCCCGATGCACTGCGCACCGCTGGACTGGCCCTGATAGTGATGGTGATTGCCCAGCCTCAAAGTTCTTCCAGCATTGAAAACATGACCCGCGAAGGCATTGACATCGTCATGGCCATGGACGTTTCGGCGAGCATGCTGAGCAAGGATTTTCGACCGAACCGCCTGGAGGCGGCCAAAGAAGTCGCCCGAGAATTTGTGGAAGAACGGCCCTACGACCGCGTAGGTGTGGTGGTATACGAAGGTGAAAGCTTCACCCGCGTGCCTTTGACAACGGATCACCGGGTCGTGGTCGATGGATTGGATGGGCTGGAAACGGGCATGGTGGAGGGCGGAACGGCCATCGGCATGGGGTTGGCCACTGCGGTCAACCGGCTCA
This sequence comes from Flavobacteriales bacterium, assembly GCA_022428285.1. Taxonomy (GTDB): domain Bacteria; phylum Bacteroidota; class Bacteroidia; order Flavobacteriales_D; family Sanyastnellaceae; genus UBA8752. The sequence continues at coordinate 14,038 of JAKMCX010000180.1, read as the reverse complement.
GAAAGAGCGAAGCCAAAAGCAAGGTGGTCATCCTGATCACCGATGGAGAAAACAATGCGGGTCAGATCGAGCCGATGGATGCCGCCCAATTGGCTTCCCTTGAATCGATTCGGGTCTACACCATTGGGGTCGGCACAGTGGGCAAAGCCAAGAGTCCCGTGCGCAAAAGGCCCGACGGGAGTTTCATCTATGACTGGGTAGAAGTCAACATCGATGAGGGAACGCTTCAGAGCATCGCCCAAGAGACTGGGGGACGGTATTTCCGGGCCACAAGTGGCGACAAACTCCGAGAGGTCTACGAAGAGATCGACACCCTCGAAAAGACCCGTTTCAACGTCTTTCGCTACAACAAGAGGACCGAAGAATTCCCCCTTCTTGGATGGCTCACCCTGATGGTCATTGGAGCCGAGGCATTTGTTCGCCACGTTTTTTTGAGGAGCCTCCCATGAGCAATGAACGCACATACAAGGTGTTCGCCAACGTCACGGGACTCGTGGTGTTTGAGCTGCTGTTCTGGGCCGCCATTGGCGGGGTCTATCTCCTGATCAAAACCACTGTTCCGCAATTTGAATTGCACCAGCCTTCTGCCTGGCCTGCGTTGCTGATTGCGCCCATTGTGCTGGTGTTTTTTGCACGTCATTATTTGTGGAAGCAGCGCAGAATTTCGCAATCGGTTGACCTCAAACTGAGCAAGACATTGTGGCCCAACGCCCGCCCCAGAAGGTCCATCTGGAAGTTCCTGGTCTGGCGGACTGCATTGGCATTTTTGGCCATGGGCATGCTGGCGCCCAAAACTGGAACGCGGCTCAAAGAAGTCGAGGCCAAGGGTGTTGACATCATGATTGCTTTGGATGTCAGCCGCTCCATGTTGGCGGAAGACCTGGGGATGTCCCGACTCGACCTGGCAAAGCGCACCATTGAACGCATCGTGGGCAGCCTCGACGGCGACCGGGCCGGACTTGTGGTCTTTGCTGGTGACGCCTACGTCCAAGCGCCATTGACCCTCGACTTGGCAGCGGTCAAACTGTTTTTGGATGCCATCGGCCCGGAAGCCATGCCCGTTCAGGGCACCGCCATCGGTGCGGCCATCGAACAGTGTGTCGCCTCATTTGACCCGGAAAGCCAAGCCAGCAAGGTCATCATGATCCTCACCGATGGCGAGAACCATGAAGACGATGCATTGGCACGGGCTGACGAGGCGGCGAAACTGGGCATCAAAGTCCACGCAGCAGGCATGGCCAGTGAGGCGGGCGGCCCGATTCCCGAATTTGATCGGTACGGCCGTCAAACGGGATACAAGGAGGACCAGAATGGACAACCTGTTGTGTCGACCCTGGACGAACGCATGTTGGTCGCCATGGTTGAAGCGGGCACCGGAACCTATGTTCGCGCGCGTTCTGGATATGTGGACCTCAGCCCATTTTTGGAGCGTCTCGAAAATCTGGAAACTGGAAAAACGACCAAAGTGGCCTACACGGACTATGTGCATCAGTTTCCCTGGTTCTTTCTCATCGGCCTGTTGCTGCTGTTGATGGAAGGCCTGTGGCCATTGTCGTCTGCGAAGAAGGCACCTGCAGTTGCCGCCTTGCTGCTGCTCTTCCTCTCTGGACAGGCCGGTGCCCAGACCGGGACATTGAAAAATGGAACCAAAAGCGATGCTGTCGGAGGCACGCAAGCGATGTTGGACCGAGATTTTGCTGCTGCTGATAGTCTTTTTGGTCAGGCTGAGGGTTGGAAGGGCGCTGCCCCAGGACAGCTGGCATTGAACCGCGGTTTGGCACTGGCCAGCAGCGGAAGTGACGAGGACGCCATGAAGGCCTTTCAGCGGGCCGCTGCGTTGTCAAAAGACCCCTACATCCAATCCGATGCATGGAACAATGTCGGCAACCTGCTGCTCGGTGGTCAAGACGTGGAAGGTGCTGTCGGCGCCTACAAAGAAGCCTTGAGGCTGGACCCTACTGATGCGGAAACCCGCTACAATTTGAGCCTGGCAATGGCCATGCGTCAAGACCAACAGGAACAGCAGGAACAGAACGGCGAGCAGGACCAGGAGAACCAGGACGGCGAGCAGGACCAGGAGAACCAGGACAGCGAGCAAGACCAGGAGAACCAGGACGGCGAGCAAGACCAGGAGAACCAGGACGGCGAGCAGGACCAGGAAAACCAGGACGGCGAGCAGGATCAGGACAACCAGGACGGCGAGCAGGACCAGAAAGGGGATCAGCAAAATGGCGCCCAAGACCAACAGCCCGAACCGAGTGAACCCAAGGAGGGCCAAATCCAACCCGCTGACGCCGAGCGCATTCTCGACATGCTCGAGCGCAACGAAGCCGCACTTCGCACCAAATTGCAGGCTCAAGAAAATGCCAAGCGCCGCAAGGGCAAGAAGACCAAAATTGAGAAGGACTGGTAATGGGTATTGTGAATTTGAATAAGGCTTTACAGGTTCCGAAGCTCCCCTCCCTTTGGATCACTTGGCGCAATGCCATTGGGGCCGTGCTCGTGGTATTGGCCTCCAGCACCATGGTCTTCGCTCAGGCAGAAGCGACAGTCGTTGTGGACCGAAACCCCGTAGAAGCGGGAAAAGCATTTCGGATCACGTTCGAATTCAAAGGCGTCAATGTCCAGTTCAAAACCCCTCCAAAAATCCAAGGGCTGCGTTATTTGAGTGGCCCTTCCACCTCTTCAAGTACCCAAATCATCAACGGGGCCATGACCTCCAAAAGGGGCTACACTTATTCTGCCGTGGTGACCCAACCTGGTACACTGAGTATCCCTGCGTTCTCATTCAACACCAACAAAGGGAGGCTTCGTTCAAAAGCCATTAATCTCAAGGTCGTCAAGCAAGGAAGCAATGCGGGTCAATCCGTTGCACAGTTTGAAGCTGTGATTGAAACAGACAAGAAAAAAGTCCACCTCGGAGAACCGGTGCGCGTTCAATACCGCATTTACAACCGACTGGATGCTGTGGACGTTCGGAATTACAGCTTTCCAGAGTTGTCAGGGGTTTGGAAGGAGAACGTGGAGGGCGAAGATCCACGGTGGGAAAACACCATTGTGGACGGAAAGCGCATTCAAGTGGCCACGGTCAGAACCGACATCCTCTATCCTACCCGGACTGGAAAACTCGACATTTCAGGGTTCAACGTGGAGGCTCAAATGCGGGTGTCGTTCTTCAATACCCGCCCGTTGAGTTCGGATGCAAGGCCGGTAAGCATAGAAGTCCTGCCCCTTCCCACACCCACTCCAGCTTCCTCCTTGGGAACTTTCCGAAAGCTTACCGCAACGTGGAAAGCAGACGGGCAAGTCAAACCAAAAGCCAATGAAGCCATCAACCTGACCCTTGAATTCAAGGGCAATGGGAATTTGGGGCTGATCGGCGCTCCCGAAATCACATGGCCCAAAGACCTCGAGGTTTTTGACCCCGAAATCCAAGACAGGATCACCAAGGATTTTCAAGGCCAGCGTGGCCGTAGGACGCTGACCTATTTGGTCATACCACGGGCAGAGGGCACGTATGAAATCGCGCTACCCGAGCTGTCCTACTTCGACCATGGCCTCGATCGCTTCGTGACACTCACCCCTCCCCCTGTGGCATTGGATGTGACCGGAAGCGAACAAGCCGAGGGCCCTGCCTTTGGGTTCAACAGCAAGACCGATGTCACCATTCTGACGCGCGACATGCGGTTCATTCGCACCGAAACCAAACTCAAGCCGCGTTCTCACCCGTTTTTTGGTGGGCCTTTTCACATGGCGCTGCTGGGACTGCCTCCCATCGGGTTTCTGATTGGATGGGGGATGCGCCGGCGCAAGAACAAAGAAGTACGCAACCCCGCGCTGTTGCGCAAACGCCAGTCCAAAGCCCAATTGAAAGCCGCCCTCAGCGAGGCCAAAAAAGGCGGAGCCAGCTTCGACGACTTGGGTCAAGCAGCCCACGAATTCTTGCAAGGCCAATTGGGAATCTCCAGGAGCGATGCCGGCATGGACAAATACAGGGCCTGCCTGTCGGGATACGGAGAAGATTTACAAAACGAGTGGTTCTATTTGATCCAAACACTGGACCAAGGGCGCTTTGCACCTGGGGCCCCAAATGTTGCCGACGTTGCCCACCGCTTAGAAGCGGCCGCCAAAGCATTGGACTCAGAGCGGGCGCCAAGCTCTTCCTCTGGACCTGCAGCCATGGCGCTGTTGTTGGTTCTCACAGCTTTTCCGGGATGGTGTTGGTCTGCCCCGGATGCTGTGGCTGCTCAAACGGCTTTTAATGCGGGCAATGCTGCATACCTCGAAGGAAATTTTGATGCTGCGGTGGCCTCTTATTCTGAAGCAGCAGAACTGTGGACCTCCTTCGAATTGGAGTACAACCTCGGCGTTGCCCATTACAAGTCCGGTCGAATAGGCCCAAGCATCCTGCACTTTGAAAGGGCAAAACGCATCCAACCGAGTGACGATGACTTGCATGCCAATCTGTTGCTCGCGCGGTCCTCTGTGGTCGACCGCATCGAAGAGATGCCCGAAATTGACTTGGCCCCATTGTGGAGAGAACTGACCTCGGCCCACCGCCTATTTACTTGGACCGTAAGCTGCTTGGCGCTCTGGATGCTGACCTTTTTACTGCTCTATGTGCGTATGGCTTCCCAGGACATGGCCATTAGACGTGGATTGGCCATTGTGACACCCATATTGGGCATCTTGGCGCTTTTGCTGGGCTTCTTGGGACGTGAAACGGACCTCAAGCGCAAATCAAACGACGGTGCTGTGATCATGTCGCCACGGATCGAAGTACTGAGCAGCCCATCGAACAGCAGCGAAGCTTCGAAGCTTTTCGTCATCCACGAGGGTACGGTGATTCAGATTCTGAGGACGGAAGGCCTTTGGCATCAAGTCAGACTCGCCAACGGCAACACCGGCTGGGTTGAGAGTGAAGCTCTTACCCCTATTTGAGCAGTCTGCGACAGCGCAATGAACATGAGCACCGACAAAAGGTTAGTGTCGAAGCAACTAACATTCCGTGAACTGCGTTTTCTTTGTGCCCCCTATGATTTTACGTTATAGCATTCTTTCGCTCGTCTTGGTCTTCGCTTCTGCAGCGATGGGTCAAAATGAGCACTTCGATTGGCTTGGAGTTGATGTCATGCCTCTTCCCAATGACAGCATTGATGACCTCCCCTACAGTGGAGAGCTCAATGACTTTAGCGGTGGCTATGCCATCGGAGACACCATTGGAGACTTTCACCTTTGGTCCTTCCTCGGAGAAGAATTCATTCTTTCGCAGCAAATCAACCCGAGCAAACCCACGATTATCCTGAATGGCTCGGCCACTTGTGTGAGGTTCCAAAACGATTGGTTGTTGAGTGCCCCAAACAACATCGTCGCATGGGTAATGGCCCATTTGGAAGACTTCAACTGGGTCCCCGTTTACGTAGGAGAAGCCCATGCTCTGGACTTGGAGAATTGCCCGTCAAATTGTCCTGACCTTCCCATTCCAGGCCCAGACGGCCTGTACCGGAACCAGCACCGTATTGTGCAAGACCGCTATGATGCTGCACAATCCGTGATTGATTTCATGGGCCCTGCGTCAGACAACGATTTTGCCTTTCCATGGGATGACATCCTGATCGATTCCCCGAACAACATCATCTACGAGCATTTCTTTTTAAGACCCGCCGGAATGGTGGTCATCAACTGTGACGGAATTGTCGTGGAAAGGGCGGATTGGTTTGGGTTGTTCCTCACCGATTCGGAGAACCAATTTGCACTGCAATCCTTGGCGCAAGAGCCGTCCATGATTGAGTCCTTTTGCTTGCTCTCCTCAAACGCCCAAGAAATCTGTGAAGATGGCGCCATGGATACGGACGGAGACGGGACCTGCGACGCATTGGAACTCGAACTTGGCACGGATCCCTTCAACCCGTGTGATCTCGGTACTGAAGGAATTGAGGACACCGATGGCGACGGCACTTGTGATGCCATGGAATTGCTCTCGGGAACAGACCTCCAAAACCCCTGTGATCCGTTCTATCTGGACTCCGACAATGACGGTTTTTGCGACATAGAGGAAGAGCTCATGGGGTCCAACCCCAACAATCCATGTTCACCTGCTACCACAGATACCGATGGAGATGGGTACTGCGATTCGGAAGAGTTGGACATGGGGTCCGACTTGAACGATGCCTGCAGCCCTGACTTTTTGGACTCGGACATGGATGGCATCTGCAACAGTGCTGAGCTTGCCAATGGAACGGACCCAAACAGCACCTGCGACCCCCTTGGCACCGACACCGACGGAGATGGACTTTGTGACCAGTTGGAAATTGTCATCGGTTCGTCCATCATAGATCCCTGTTCTCCTTACTCCGAAGACAGCGATGGTGACGGTTTCTGCGACCAGCTTGAAGGCATTGAAGCATGGGATGCGGACAATGCCTGTATCCCCAATGACAGTGACTTGGACGGTGACGGTTGGTGCGGAGGCATGGAGTTGGCATCCGGCTGGTCAGATTCAGATCCATGTATGCCCATTGCAACTGACTCCGACGGCGACGGGTGGTGTGACATGGAAGAAATTCTGCTCGGTCACGATCCAGAAGACCCCTGTTCTCCAGCTGTTCTCGATACAGATGGCGACGGACTTTGCGACATGTATGAAGTGTTGAACGGGTCGTCCCCATTCGCTGCTGAATCTGTGCTCTCGATAGGAAGTCTGGATGGCTCTGACGTTACTGTGGTGCCCACTCATTCTGGGTTTAATATCCAGTGTGCCGCATGCATTGGACAGCCATGGTCGCTGTTGGATGCTGCTGGCAGGACCCTTCAAAGTGGGGCATTGTCTTCATGGAATGCTTGGAACGCGCCTCACGGGGTGTACATCCTAAGTCTTCCCACATTCGGCCTTCACAGCCGCGTGGTCGTGCAGCAATAAAGCAAGGCGATGTGGGGCCGGTTGCCCCTTGATGATTTCGATGAAGGCCCAGGCGAAGCCACAATGGCCCGTGCCGTTGAAGGCCCCCTGAAGACTCTTAATGCTGGTGGAGGTAGTCCCCAGCCATGTTGAGCCGTTGCTCTGCAGCGGGCAACACTTCTACCCGCAGGTATTCGTGGTGGTGCCCCTCTTCTGCCTCTGCCGTTTCATGCCCACCGCCGTGTTCCTCTGAATGGCTGTGGTTGTGCTCTGCATCTCCATCGCTGTCGCGCGCATGCTCTGCAAAGTAGATTTCGCACCTCACTTCTTGCAGATGCAGGTTTCCATCGAGGTAATACTCCATACGCAAAACCCCTTTTTGCCGCTCATCTGAACGGAGAATGACATAACTCCCCGCCGTCCATTCAGCATCAGATTTAAATGCGAATCGGCCATCCTCATACATCCGCAATCGCCGCTCCTCGCCTTTTTTGGAGGAGATGACCCATTGCCCGGACAACTGCTCAACAAAAGGCGCTCCGTGGTCAGGGTGTTCACATGAAGCACTCCCCATTTCAGGTCCTGAAACCGCGCCATTCAGCCAGAAAAAAAGTGGCATCCAAACGGCATTCAAACTGCATCCAATCATGGTGGCAAATTACATCAGCGTCCATTCGTAAATTGGGCAGTTCCCAAGGCATGTTTTGCCCCAACCGAGACGAACCGATGACCACACTTCAGTCCTGCTTCCGATTCGCTGCTGCACTGTCTCTGATGCTCCTTTGTGCATTGCAGAGCCAGGCTCAATTGGAGGGCAACACGAACGACAATCCATTCCGTCAGCTTTACGACGTTTTGCCTACGCCCAACACGGTGAGAACGGCGAGCGGAGCTCCTGGTCATGCCTATTGGCAGCAACAAGTGGACTATGTGATGGACATCCGCCTTGACGATGCCACGCAACGCATCGATGGAAAAGAGACCATCACCTACATCAACAACTCACCGGATGAGCTGCGTTACCTCTGGCTTCAATTGGACCAGAACATGCGCGACCTGGACAGCGACAGCCACATGATCAAGGAGGGCTTTATGGAAGACCGCATGACCTTTGATCGGGTGTCGGGTCTCGAGCCCGACTTTGACGGAGGCTTCAAAATCGAAGCCGTGAAGGATGGATCAGGACGAGAACTCGCCCACACCATCAACCAAACCATGATGCGCGTGGACCTGCCGAAGCCATTGGCACCCGGTGGGAAGTTCACCTTTCAAGTGGACTGGTGGTACAACATCAATGACCGCCTTGCCATTGGAGGCCGCAGCGGCTACGAATACTTCGAAGAAGAAGACAACTACCTCTACACCATCGCACAGTTCTTTCCAAGGCTTTGCGCCTACTATGACCGGATGGGATGGCAAAACAAGCAGTTCTTGGGAGGTGGAGAGTTTACCCTTGAGTTTGGAGATTACGACGTGAGCATCACGGTACCCAGCGATCACATTGTGGGATCAACGGGTGTGCTTCAAAACCCCAAGGAAGTATTGACGGCCACACAACGTGCGCGTTTCGACGAGGCCAAAACATCAGACCGTCCTGTTTTGATTGTCACGGAGGACGAGGCACGAGAAAACGAGAAGACCAAGGAAAAGGGCCTCAAGACATGGCGCTACAAGGCCGATAATGTGCGTGACTTCGCCTTTGCTTCTAGCCGAAAGTTCATTTGGGATGCCATGGCCGTCCCTCTGGAGAACAGCACCCCGCTCGCCATGAGCTACTACCCCAAAGAGGGCAACCCATTGTGGGAGCAATACAGCACTGAGGCCGTAGCCCAGACCCTCCTCACCTATTCTGAATTCGCTTGTGAGTACCCGTACCCGGTGGCCATCAGCGTCCACACCAAGTGGATCGGCATGGAGTATCCGATGATCTGCTTCAATGGTGGTCGGCCCGAACCCGACGGCACATACAGTGCCCGAACCAAGCACGGCATGGTCTCTGTCATCATACACGAGGTGGGACACAACTTCTACCCCATGATCATCAATTCGGATGAGCGCCAATGGACATGGATGGACGAGGGCCTGAACACCTTTGTGCAATACCTCGCGGAAAAGGAATTCGACCGGAACTACCCTACCCGCCGCGGTCCAGCGCGAAAAATCACCAATTACATGGGGGGTGATCCCAAGCGGATTTCTCCCATCATGACCAACTCTGAAAGCATCTTCCAGTTTGGCCCCAATGCCTACGGGAAGCCCGCCACGGCCCTCAACATTCTGCGCGAAACCGTCATGGGCCGCGAACTGTTCGATTACGCCTTCAAAGAGTATGGACGCCGATGGGCTTTCAAGCGCCCCACACCTGCCGACCTTTTCCGTACGATGGAAGATGCCTCCAGCGTAGACTTGGATTGGTTCTGGCGCGGATGGTTCTACACCAACGACCATGTGGACCTTTCACTCAAAGACATCCAGTGGTATCAGATCTCTTCAGGAGACCCCGACGTAGAAAAAGCACTCGCCAAGGCCGAACAAGACGCCCAACCCGAGGACATCTCTTTGACGCGGGATGAGACTTACATCGCGGAGAGCAGGCTTGAGGCGCGCCCCGAACTCAACGACCACTACACCACCGTAGATCCTTATGCTGTGATGGAAATTGAGCGCGAGGAATACAAGGACTATGTGGCCCAATTGGATGAGGAAGAACTCAAAATGCTGTCTTCAGGGAAGCACTTTTACCAATTGACCTTCGAAAACCTCGGAGGGCTCGTGATGCCGGTTATTGTGGGATTCACCTATGAAGATGGAACCACCGATGTTCGCCGCGTTCCCGTGGAGATTTGGCGCAAAGGCAGCAAGGAAGTCACCAAGGTGTTTGTGACCCCGCAAGAGGCGGTGTCCATCACCCTCGACCCCTACTTGGAAACCGCCGACACGGACTTGTCCAACAATGCCTGGCCGCGCAATGTGCGTCCGCAGCGCATCGACCTCTACAATGACGCTACCCGGAGTTATGGCCGCGATGCTGCCAACCCCATGCAGCGCGTTCGGGAAAACCAGGATTACATCGAATCCATAGAGGACTGACTCCCTCTATATGGGGTCAGCAGGGCTGCTGTATCAGTGCACCACCAGCGGCTTGCGAATGGATTCGCCGTCAACACTGAGTTGTACGGTGTACCTGCCTGGCAACAGGCCTTCCAAGGACAGCGTAAAAGCACCTGAAGTCTGGCCTGTGCGCACTGTTCGGCCCATGGCATCATAAACATCCCACACCCCAGGCTGATCCAGTCCTGAAATGCGCACTGCATCGCGCGCAGGATTGGGCATCAGCAGCACTTCCAGCCCTTTTCTTTCGCCAACCCCCACGGCGAGAGACAACGTGTCGATGTCGCTCAGGTCCAAGACGTACTCCTCTCCAATTTGGCGCACAGCACCGTAAATGCGGTAGACATCGCCAGGGGTTGGGCCATCAGCATCCTCATTGAGGCCTGGATCGTCGGTATCGACACCATAGACCTTCAAGGTTCCGGTAGCATCAGACACCGTCCACACGCCATCTTCCGGAGCGGTCATCACGGTCACAGGATCCAACCTGGCGCGGGTCCCTTCTAAACTTTCGTCCATCATCTCAGCAACAGTCACCCCCACTCCCGCAGCGGTGGCATTCCAAAAGTCATTGAACACAAACTCGGTGATGTCCATCATCTGAGTGTTGCCATCTGTTTCATAAATGGTGCCTGTCAACTGCAGCACATCCCCTACCTCCGGCTGACGGGGCGCATTCCACCAAGGTGGGTTGGCGTCGATCAACACATCGGGGCCGACACACATGAGGCCATTCCAGGGGCCGTAGTCATCTTGTAAGTACCAGATGTCACCGAAAAAGACCGTCACCTTCCCTGTGACAGTCACCTCCTGTCCTTCGTAGGGACTCACGTCCGACCCACCCTGGATTTCTGCACAGGTCAAAACCTGAGCTTGCGCAGCTCCGCACAACATCAAAAATGTGGCGGCATATGCGACCTGACGAAGGAGATGTAAATCTTTCATGGGAGTGAATTTAGCGAAAGCCAGAAAATGGAATGCCGCATTAACTTCCCCTCATGCGCAATGCTATTCTGGTTGCTTTGGCCCTTTTCTTGTCCAGTCCGCTCTTGTCTCAAACCTCCATCAGTTGGGAAGATCCAGTAGCGATTGCCCCTTCAGATTTCGGCTATACCAACCTCCGCATGGTGCTTGACAACGGCGGGGCGCCCGTGATCCTCCATGGAAAGAGCGGAGCCAATGGCGGCCTTTATTGCACCCGATGGAATGGTTCTGGATTTGATGGACCCGTGGCCGTCACCAGCGAGGCAGGACTGTTCATCAATGACGCCGAAGGACCGCGAATGGCGGTTTCGGGTGACCGCATCGCCGTGTCGTATCAATTGTCAGGACAATGGGCCAATGGCGGCAGGCTGGTGCTCTCCGAAGACGGCGGCACTTCATGGGACAGTCCAATTCCTGTAGCACCCGAAGCCACGGTGGACCATTTCATGCCTGTTCCCGCATTTGATGGCGACCAGCAGCCTTGGGTCACCGTGAAATGGGGGCCTGCTCCTGTATTGGAAGGGGCCCTCTTTTGGGAAGCAGCGAGTGGGACCTTCTCTGCACCTGTGGATGCGGGGCAAGCCATGGAGGGTGAAGCGGTCTGCGAGTGCTGCGCGTCCATGCCTTTCAGTCACGGCGGCCGGAACTACGATATCGTGCGCAACAACAATGACAACATCCGCGATTTCTGGATGGTCAGAACCGATGGGCTTGGAAACTGGACCGAAGCCCTGGACATCGACCCCACAGATTGGAACATCAACGCTTGCCCTGCATCTGAAGCGGAGACCTGCATTTTGGCAGATGGCACGCTCATGGTGGTGTTCATGTCTGCCGGCGAAGGAGGCAGCAGGGTCTATTGGTCAACCGTTGATTTAGAGGAATGGTCCCTGATGGGGTCAGACCGGATACAGCCCGGAACCACCCACCTCGAAAACAATCCTTCTGTAGATGCCGACGGGCAATACAGTGTTGCCGCTTGGGAGAGAAACCTCGGAGGTTATGGCATCGTCGTGGCTGTAGGGAGCAATGCAACTTCAGCGCCCAACGAATGGGTTTCTGCTGCTATTGAGGTGACCGAAGACCTCTCTGGACACAGCCGCCGCCCTGTTGTGCGGATCCATGAAAACACCGTTCACCTCGTCTACCAACGCCCATCTGAGGGAACCGTCCACTACCGAAAAGGCACCATATCCACAGGGATGAATCTGCCTTCTCATGCAGAAGCTGAGCCCCTCGAGATTGCTGTTCTTCCAGAAGGTTGGCGCGTGTTGCACCGGGCGGGATTTGAATGGACCATCTTCGACCTCAGTGGAAGGTGGGTCTCCTCCGGATACAGTTCAGACGGGACCGTACCCTTCGCCGCCAGAGGCATTCACGTCTTGAGCATCGCCGACAAAGCCGGCGCCGGCAGGGTCAAACTTGCCCGCTAACCGAAGCCTCGAGGCCCCATTCCTTTCTTAATGGAATGCTGGCTGGTTCAGTCGAGCCATTCCACTTCGCCCGTAGCTACGTCGTAGACACCGCCAACAATGGCGATTTTGCCTTCGTCTTCCAACCCAGCGAGAATGCTGCTTTCGCTGCGCAAGGCGGCCATGGTTTTGCGCACGTTGACCTGGGAACAGCGGTCGAGGTTCTCGGCTGAATCCGCAGCTCCTACTTCTGCCTTGGTGGCGTCCACAGCGGGCTGAATGCGACCAAGCAGTCCTGTCAGGTGCCCATCCTCAAGACCAGCCCAAGCGCCTTTCACAGCACCGCAGCGGGTGTGCCCCAAGACGAGGATGGCCTTGCTGCCGGCATACTTGGTGGCGTATTCCAAGCTGGCTGTCAAATCTGGTGAGGCCACATTGCCTGCAACACGGGCCACGAACAGGTCCCCAGATGCGGCATCGAAAATCTGCTCTACGGGTGCACGGCTGTCGATGCAAGAAAGCACCGCTGCATAGGGATACTGACCTCCTGCCGCATCGGTGAGCAAAGCCGCCCTGTTGCGTTGGCTGGTTTCTCCTGTAGTGGACCTTCTCACACCGTCCTTCAGGAGCGCGATGGCATCTGCGGGTGTGAGGGAAGTTTGGAGTTCGGCACCGATGGCGCCCTCTAAAGACAGGTAACGGTTCATCATGGTACAAACATCGAACCCAGATATCAATGATGAAAAGGCCGGGGTATGGATTATTCCCAAGAAATATTATTGGCCGCTGACAAAAGTCATGCCCCCAGATGATGGGGGTCATGCTTGGACATTCCGTCTTGTCCACCTTGGGTGAACCTAGATTTGTTTCTGCCGTTAAATGCTTGTCTCATGAAGTCGTTCCACTCAGCCCATAGTACCCTGCTTTCTCAAGCTGGAGCCTTTCTCGCCGATATGGCCACCGACGCACGCTTCAAAATGGAGGCTTCAGATGTTTCTACTCGCCTCGACCTCATCGCGAAAGAAATCGAGGAAACGGGAACGTATACCCACACCGATGAAGAGCTCAGATTTGGTGTGCAATGGGCATGGCGCAGCAGCAACCGCTGTATCGGAAGGCACATGTGGCGCACCCTGAAAATCCAGGATTGCAGGAACATCCGCACCCGCGCAGGTGTCGCAGATGCCCTTCAAAACCACTTGGGTACAGCTTGGAAAGGCGGCGATTTGGAGAGTGTCATCACCGTATTTCCTCCCCGCATGCCGGGAGAGCCTCACAAGCCTGACCCTGTCCGCGTTGGAAACCACCAATTGTTGCGGTACGCCGGGTTCAAACAGGACGACGGAACCGTGATCGGTGACCCGCATTCCACGGAGTTTACCGAGCGCATGTTGTCACAGGGATGGAACCCAGCCCAACGGGGTGCACATACGCCCCTTCCTTGGTCCATCTGGATTGATGACCAGGAGACCTCGCCTCTGGATCACTTTGCGGCCCACCCTGAACAATTTCCAGAAGTCGACATCACCCACCCTGAGCACACTGGAATCGATGCAATCGGTCTCCGCTGGTATGCCATACCCGTGATCAGCGAAATGGCCTTGGTCATCGGCGGCATCACCTACCCCTGTGC
>JAKMCX010000139.1 GCA_022428285.1 Flavobacteriales bacterium | reverse complement strand
ACCTTGGGGGTGCGGCACCGCAGGGGCAACATTTATGTAGAGGGGGCCGTCTTGGCCTTTTTGTGCGACATCACCTTGAACCGCGCAGGAGCAGGATGGCTCATAGACGCCTTGGCTGAGCTGACTGGGCCCCAAAGCCGACGGAGCTTGACTGAAACCGATTGGTGGGCTCACCTCGAGCGTCGCGCAGGCGAGCACAAGCCAGAGTTTGCAGAAGAAATTGCCGCTCTAAGGACGGACTTTTGTGAAGGCACAGCACCCACATGGCCCTCCATCGCTGACGCACTTCTCCACCAAGGCATTCAAGCCACCCTCGAACCCCACCAAAACCCATTGGCGCGTTGCGGGGCCCTGTGTGGCAAAGGCCGTGAAGGAAGGTTGGAAGTCAAGGCGTGCTGGCCAGACAGTCCCGCTTGGAATGTCGGCTTGAGAACTGGAGACGTGATTCAATCGACCCATAGCGAAAACAATGCCCTCACCGCAGTGTGGCTCAGAGACGCCGTACATCAGGAGGAGTCCACCCTAACAGTCCCAGAGGGGCCAGGCCATTTCGCGCACCCCGTTTTGACCAGCTTGCCCGGTTGAGGGTGGCCGAACCACCATGCTCAGAAAAGCAAAGACCACTTGATCGTATGAAGCGGTGGGGTCAATCGTCCCTCCCGCCTTTCATGGCGAAGGTGATCAGGTTGGCCCCCATTTCGAGGGCCCTGCGCCGCACGGCTTCAGGGTCCCGGTGCACGGCATAGTCTTCCCAACCGTCGCCGAGGTCACATTCTACATCATAGTAGCAGACCAACCTGCCATCCAACAGCAGGCCAAAACCCTGCGCAGCATCGCCGTCGTGCTCGTGCACCTTTGGAGGGCCGTCTTCAAAATCAAACGCCGCGTGGTACACGGGATGCTCAAAGGGCAATTCCACCCAATCCAGATCGGGAAACACCTTGCGCATCTCCTTGCGGACAAAGGCATCCATGCCATAGTTGTCGCTGATGTGCAAAAACCCTCCAGCTTCGAGCCACGTCCTGAGGTTTCGGGCTTCAGACGGGCTAAAGACCACATTGCCATGGCCGGTCATATGGATGAAGGGATAATTGAACACCGCTGGAGACCCCACTTCTACATAAGGCACCTCTTCATCGATGCGCGTCCCGAGCTCATCGTTACAGAAAGTGACAAGGTTGGGCACACTGGTTGGGTTGGAGTACCAATCGCCGCCCCCTTTGTACTGCATTACTGCAAGTTGAACAGACTGTGCACGGACCAAAGTGGCACCAGAAAACACGCCCAAAGCCAACGCCATGGAAAATACTTTGAACGCCGCGTAACCCTTTCCGCTTACACAGCGTATTGTCCGTCCTCGAAAACCGAGTGCTTGCCCCATGTTGGCGAAGTTAATCCAAACCCCCTGCCCATTGGTAGAAGCCGCCGTTCAGGCCGACCGGTTTTATCTATCTTTGCGCACCTTTGAAAAACACCTGAACCATGCAGAATAAGAGTGCCGTCTTAATCTTTACGGTGCTGCTCGCATTGGCCACCCTGTACACGTTGAGCTTCAACTACTTCTCAAGTCAGTTTGAGAAAGAAGCACAGCAACAGGGCGTCTACGAAGCAGAACAAATGCTCGCCGCGGGAACCATCTCCGAGGAGGCATTCGATGCCACCGCCGCAGAGGAAGCCAAAACTTACCTCCGCGTCAAAGGTGATTCCGCCATTGTCCCCATTTTCGGCAAGTCCTACAAGGATGCCAAAGAGCGCGAGCTCAACCTCGGACTCGACCTCCGTGGTGGCATGAGCGTGACCCTCGAGGTTTCCATCCCTGATTTGATCATCGCCTTGGCGGACTACAGCACGAATGAGTCGTTCCGCAAGTCCATCTCCGATGCAAAAGCAGAGCGCAAGAATTCCAATGCGGATTTCGTGACGCTCTTCGGTGAAGCATGGGCAGCCAACGGCGCTGCAGGTGAACTCTGGCGCATCTTCTACAACATGGAGAGCCGAGACCTCTTCCCACAGAAGAGCACCGATGAGGAGATCCTCGCCATCCTTCGTGCCGAATCAGAAACGGCCATCAACAACACAGAGAACATCATCCGCAAAAGGATTGACCAGCTCGGTGTTGCGCAACCCAACGTCCAGAAGCTGTCCTTTAGCGGACGCATCTTGGTCGAGCTTCCAGGCATCGACGATCCTGCCCGTGCCAGGAAGCAACTCAAGTCTACCGCCAACCTCGAGTTCTGGGAGACTTGGTTCAATGATGAAATCGTTCAAAGGATCGCAGATGCAAATGCTGCTGCAGGACGCGCACTGCGCCCTGACCTTTATGACGAAGGCGCTCCAGCCGACAGCACACTCGACACGGAGTCTTTGAGGGCCAAGAACCCTCTGTTCGCCGTCATGCAGCCCAACCAGCAAGCCAAGACGAGCATCGTTGGATTTGCTGTCGAAGCCGACACAGGAAAGGTGAATGACGTCCTCAAAATGCCAGAGGTGCGCACTGCTCTTGGATCCGACCTCCGCTTGCTGTGGAGTGCGAAGACCGATGGAGGTGTGGCCACTTTGCACGCCATCCAAGACCAAAGCGGCCGCGGCAAGGCCAAGTTGGACGGCAAGAGCATCGTGGATGCCCGGGTAGGCTATGACGAAATCGGCGACATCGTTTGCAACATGACGATGAACGGCGAGGGTGCCTCCATCTGGGGCCAAATGACAAAAGCCGCTTCTGCAGACAACAACCGCGCTGTAGCTGTAGTCTTGGACAACCTGGTGTTCTCCGCTCCCAACGTCAACAGTGCCATTTTGAATGGCCGATCACAAATCAGCTTTGGCACTGGCCAATCTGCAGAGCAAAAGCTCGTCGAGGCAGAGGACTTGTCCAGTTTGCTCAAGGCCGGTTCGCTCCCTGCCCCTGCCCGCATCGTCGACGAAGTTTCTGTCGGACCACAGCTCGGTGAGGAAAACATCCGTGCCGGTCTGAGCTCTTTCGTCTTTGCCCTGCTGGTGGTATTGGTCTACATGATCTTCTACTACCGAGGAGCTGGTGTGGTCAGCAACATTGCTTTGATCGCCAACCTCTTCTTCTTGATTGGTGCACTGGCATCTTTGGGTGCTGCATTGACACTCCCTGGCATTGCAGGTATCGTTTTGACCATCGGTATGGCCGTGGACGCCAACGTACTTATATATGAGCGCGTTCGAGAAGAGATGCGCTCAGGCAAGGGTCTCGCGGGCGCAGTGAAAGAAGGCTACAGCAAGGCATACAGCGCCATCATCGACGCCAACATCACCACGTTGTTGACCGCCATCATTCTTTACAGCTTCGGTAGCGGTGCCATTCGCGGATTCGCCACCACACTGATGGTCGGTATTTTCACATCATTGTTCAGCGCAATCGTGCTGACGCGTTTGGTGTTCTATAGCCGGATGGAAAACAAGAAGGGCATGTCCTTCTCTTCCAAGTTGACCGAAAACTGGTTCACCAATACGGCGGTACCGTTTATCGCCCGACGCAAAATGGCGTACATCGCAAGCGCGTTGGTCATCGCCGGAGGATTGGCCAGCTTGTCTACCAAAGGACTCAACTACGGTGTAGAGTTCTCTGGCGGCACCACATTCGACGTTTCCTTCGAGGAGACGGTGGACGTTCAGCAAGTCCGGGATGCATTGAGCGTCGCGTTTACTGAAGACGGCACACCCGGCAACCCCTTGGTGCAGACCAAGGAGAATGACCGCCAAGTGCGGATCATGTCAAACTTCCTGATCGAAAGTGAAGCCGAAGACCAAGATGAGCGCATCCAGAATGCACTTGCCTCTGGACTGGGAACGTTGGGAATCGATTACACCGTGGACAGGTACAATAAGGTCGACGGCACCATCAGCGATGACTTCCGCCGTGGCGCTACCAACGCGACTGTGTTCTCTCTGATCGTCATCTTCCTCTACATCTTCATCCGTTTCCGCAAGTGGCAATACGGTTTGGGGGCACTTGTTGCCATGGTTCACGACGTACTCATCGTGCTCTCTTTGTTCAGCATCTTTTACGGGATTCTGCCCTTTACGATGGAAATTGACCAGGCCTTCATTGCGGCGATTCTGACCGTCATTGGTTACTCCATCAACGACACGGTGGTTGTTTTTGACCGCATTCGAGAGTACTTCACACTCTACGGCAGTAAAAAGGACCGCAAAGAGGTATTCAACCTGGCCTTGAACAGCACGTTGAGCCGCACGATCAACACCTCATTGAGCACATTTGTGGTGTTGCTGACCATCTTCCTTTTCGGAGGAGACAACATCAAAGGCTTCATCTTTGCCCTCATGATTGGTGTGGTGGTTGGAACCTACAGTTCCATCTTCATCGCGACGCCAACGGTAGTGGATTTAAGCCGCGACAAAGCATAATCTGAGCACGTCTTAACAGTGTCACGAAAAGCCCTGCCTTGAGCGGGGCTTTTCATTTTTGCCCAATTTATTTTGTGAGCGGAGAGTATAACTAGATAAACAGCCGGCTGAACACGACTAAACATGCGTGGTTATACAGACTTCGGAGTAGTTTGCAAGTGCCAAATTCTGTACCGATGCGCGTCTTCATCGCTTCCATAGGCTTATGCCTACTCTCCCTTGGGTCATTCAATTCGACCTCATGGGCTCAATGTTCACCTGACAATGAGTCTCCTACCATCACGGGCATGCCCAGCAACCTGGTGCTGAACGCTGATGCAGATGACTGCGGAGCTACCGCCTCATGGACCATTCCAACAGCTGCAGACAACTGCGAGCTGATGAGCTTTGTGGGCACAGCAGCTCCTGGTGGGTATTTTGCTGTGGGCACGACCATAGTGACTTACACCGCCATGGACACTTCGGGCAACTTGAATGCCCAGAGTTTCTCGGTCACGGTCATTGACAACCAAGATCCCACCTTTGGCGCTCCGACACCAGACATCACACAGGACGCCGATGCTGGTTCATGCAGTACTGAAGTGGTGTGGTCAGATCCCAACCCTGTGGACAACTGCGGTATTGCTTCCACCACCAGCACGCACTCATCTGGTGACTCGTTTGATTTTGGAACAACAATAGTCACGTACAACACAACGGATGTCAACGGCAGATCGGCAAGCTTCTCTTTTTCGGTCACAGTAACCGCCACCGATACTGACAGTGACGGCACATGCGATGCAGAAGACACAGACGACGACAACGACGGCGTGTTGGACGACGACGACGACGACTCCCTCGATCCTTTTGTCTGCGAAGACAGTGACAATGACGGTTGTGATGACTGTAGCATTGGTGTGGATGGCTTCGGACCATCGGCTGACAATACACCTAACAATGATGGTACGGACTCAGATGCAGATGGATTGTGCGACCTTTCAGACAACTGCTCGAATACAGCGGCCTGCAATTATGCCGATCCAGGCAATGCAAATTGTCTCCTGCTTGACGGTGTTTGTGAGACCTGCTCAGACGGCACAGGAACAGGCACGGTAGTTGACAATGACGCCGACGACGACGGAACCTGTGATTCAGCAGATTTGTGCCCGAACGATGGCAACAAGACGGCTCCGGGAATCTGTGGTTGCGGCAATGTTGATACCGACGCTGACAATGACGGTTTGTGCGACACCGACGCAAGCGACAACTGCTTTGACACCAGTGCTTGTAATTATGCCGACGTCAGCAACACAGCCTGCATCACCCCAACCGGTTGTGAGACCTGCACCAACATCGACGGAACCGGAGGAGTAAATCCCAATGACGACGACTCTGACGGCACTTGCAATTCTGCAGACCTCTGTCCCAACGACCCTAACAAAACCGCGCCTGGAACTTGTGGTTGCGGCAACGTTGACACCGACGTTGACAATGACGGTTTGTGCGACACCGACGCAAGCGACAACTGCTTTGACACCAGTGCCTGCAACTATTCAGACGTCAGCAACGCGGCCTGCATCACCCCAACCGGTTGTCAGACCTGCACCAACACCGACGGAACCGGAGGCACAGATGCCAATGATGACGACTCTGATGGCACTTGTAATGCTGTAGATGGCTGTCCCAACGATGCTGCTAAGACGGCACCTGGAGTTTGCGGTTGTGGCAATGTTGATACCGACGCTGACAATGACGGCTTGTGCGACACCGACGCAAGCGACAACTGCTTTAATACCAGCGCCTGTAACTATGCAGATGCCAGCAACGCAGCCTGTATCACCCCAACCGGCTGTCAAACTTGTACCAACACCGACGGAACCGGAGGCACAGATTCCAACGACTCCGATAATGACGGCGTATGTGACGCCAGTGACAACTGCTCTGACACCAATGCCTGCAACTACGCAGAAGTCAGCAATGTGGCCTGCATCACTCCGACCGGCTGTGAGAGCTGTGCCAACAGCGACGGAACGGGAAGTACTGTTGTCAGCGACGCCGATAACGACAGCATCTGCGACGGCAATGACAACTGCTCTAGCACCAACGCCTGCAACTACGCAG
>JAKMCX010000137.1 GCA_022428285.1 Flavobacteriales bacterium | reverse complement strand
GGGTGGCGTCGACGGCGTTGGAGACGAGCTCCCTCAGAAAAATCTCGTGGTCGCTGTACAGGAACTTCTTGATGATCGGAAAGATGTTTTCCGTCTGTACGTTGATCTGGCCTTGTTGCATGCTGTTCGTTCTAAATGTTGATGTCGTGAGACACCGGGCCATACTCAAAAGGCGTGCCGCGCCCGCTGGGACACAAAAAAACCGCCGACCTGTCAGAGGGCCGGCGGTTTCAATGTCAGGATGTCAGGACTCACTGTCGGATGAACCGCTGCGCAGGGGCGCCCTCCACAGAGAGGATGTAGGTGCCCGAGGCCAGTGGAGCCATGTCCAATTGGACGCCGCCTTGGTTTGTTCCGGTCATCAACACGCGGCCTGCCAGGTCCAGAACGCGCCATGGGCGCATGCCGGTAAACCTCACGTTGAGGGCGTGCACCGCAGGGTTGGGGTAGAAACTCAACCCAGCCGATGGGGTGTCGTCTACGCTGAGGGAGGTGCCATTGGGTCCAAACCGGTACACCGTACCGTCGGTGGGGTAGCTGAGCAAAGCAGGACCGTAATACCAGTCTTCGATGTTGGCAATGACCTCCAAGGTTGGCGCTTCTGCGCTGCCTTCCAACGCCACAATGGTGGACACGTAGGTGTCAAAATCGAGGTTCAAAAACAGCCCCGAAACCTGTGGTTCAAACGATGTGATGGCGTCGGAGATGTCCGAAGGTCCATAGTGGAATTCGATGCTGTTGTCCGCCTCGAACAAACGGACTTGAATGTTGACATAAGACGGGGCGACGCTGTCCGGTCCAAAGACCTCGTCGTACATGCCCGCTTCGGCCCACTCAATGGTGAACACCTGGTTGCCCGGTTCTCCCGTGGTGGCCCATTGGATGGTGGAGGGGGTGCCGCCGCTAATGGCCCGGTCCGCCAGGTCGTAATTGGTGGGCATCACGCCGTGCAGCAAGGCGCCTGCCTTGGGGTCCAAGGTCAATCCCAGCAGCACGGATCCGAGGCCATATTGGGTCATTTCCGAGATGGTATTTCCCACCATCTCAAATTCAAACCCGATGGGGGCGGTAAACTCGGGATCGTCCCATCCTCCTTCCTCGTCAAATTCTGCTGGCGACAAAGCCGTGGCCCCTTGCAGGGGTGCGTAAGGCTGACTCAACACGGTCAGGTCGTAGGGAGATTGTGACAAAAGGCCCAGGGGGAGAAGGAGGGCCAAGAGGGGAAGTGCAAGTCGCATGATCGATGGGGTTGATGCCCAAAATTCGCGTCCTGCCGGCACAGCTCAAGCTGCCTGTGATTTTTTATTGAACCACCATGTTGGGGGTAATGCGCAACCGGTGGTCAAACTCAATCCAATTCGTGCCTTCGTCGGTCTCCGAGAACCAGTGCTGGGGCTCGGGGTATTGGAGCCATTGGCCTTCAACCAAAACCAAGGAATCCATGAGCGCATAGGGCGAGTAGTAGATGCTGCAGTCAAAACACTTGCCGCGTTGGTCCAAGGTCCACAAGGTGGTCTCTCCCGCGGGAGGAAGCTCCATCACGGTAGAGTCCACCCATGAATTCTGGCCCCGAAAGACCATTTTGAGGGTGTCCCCAGTGCCATTTTCAAAATGGTGCCGCACATAGGTGGCGCCTTCGCAGCTGCAGAGGATCAAGAGCAGAAACGGCAGGGTCTTGTGCAGCGCGGTCATGGGGTCCAAACTCAGCCGGGGCCGGCAAGGTTGCGCGGTTAGAAGTTGGGCTTCAAGACATAGGTCTTGTAGAAGGTGTCGATGACCGCCACCGCTTCTTCGGGTGTGTCGACCAAGTGGATCAGGTCCAGGTCCTTGGCGCTGATGGTGGCGTTTTGCTCAAGCAAGGTCGCCTTGATCCAATCCATGAGCCCTTCCCAAAACTTCTTGCGCACCAGCACGATGGGGAAGCGCTTGGACTTGGCGGTTTGAATCAGGGTGATGGCTTCAAAGAGCTCGTCCAAGGTTCCGAATCCACCGGGCAGCACGATGTAGCCTTGGCTGTACTTCATGAACATCACCTTCCTGACGAAGAAGTAGTCAAATTCAAGGCTCGTTTCTGGGCTGATGTAGGGGTTGTGGTGCTGCTCGTGGGGCAACCTCATGTTGAGTCCTACCGAGACGCCACCCGCTTCGTGGGCGCCTTTGTTTCCGGCTTCCATGATGCCCGGTCCGCCTCCAGTAATCACGCCGTATCCACTTTCAACCAGCTGCTTGCCCACCTCTGTGGCGAGCTTGTAATCGGGGTCGTCCACGCCTTTCCGCGCGGAACCAAAAATGCTAATGCAAGGTCCTACACGCTGCAGGCCAGCAAAGCCTTCCACGAACTCGGACATGATCTTAAAGATGGACCAGCTGTCGTGTGCTTTGATGTCATTCCAGCTCCTCGGGTCATTGTGTGTTTTTCTAACCATGACCTATCAAGATACGAAAAATTATACGGAGTCCCTCATCTCCAATGTGGCCGCGATGTGCGGTGCAGTGGCCCCTTTTGCGCTTTGCGCTACTTCTTCTGGGGTGCCTTCTGTGACAATGTGTCCACCGCCATGTCCTCCCTCGGGACCGATATCGATCACGTAGTCGGCATTGCAAATGACATCGAGTTGATGCTCGATGACCAACACGGTATTGCCTTGTCCGACCAAACGGTGCAGGACATTCAACAGCATCTCTACATCCTGAAAGTGCAGGCCAGTGGTGGGCTCGTCCAGGATGTAGAATGTGTTTCCGGTGTCCTTTCGGGCCAGCTCCGTGGCGAGCTTGACACGCTGGGCTTCTCCACCCGACAAGGTGGTGGAAGGCTGGCCCAGGGTGATGTACCCGAGCCCCACATCGCGGAGGGTGCTGCATACCCGCTTGATTTTGGGGTAGGCATCAAAAAACGCCAGGGCTTCTTCTACGGTCATGCCCAAGATGTCGGCGATGGACTTGCCGCGGTAGCGCACCTCCACCGTCTCGCGGTTGTAGCGCTTTCCGCCACAATCGTCGCACGGGACATGCACATCGGGGAGGAAGTTCATTTCTATGGTCCGCAGCCCAGCGCCTTTGCAGGTTTCGCAGCGGCCACCTGTCACGTTGAAGGAGAACCTGCCCGGCTTGTATCCCCGGATCTTGGCTTCAGGAAGCTGGGTGAAAAGGTTCCGAATTTCGTTGAAGACCCCTGTGTAGGTCGCAGGATTGGACCGGGGTGTTCGGCCAATGGGACTTTGATCAATGGCGATGACCTTGTCGAGGTGTTGCAGGCCGTTGATTTTTTTGAACGGCAGGGGGCGCTTCGTTTCCTCGAAATAGTGGTTGTGCAGGGCGGGGTGGAGGGTCTGGTTGACCAGGCTGCTCTTGCCGCTGCCGCTGACTCCGGTGACGCAGATCAAAGTGCCCAGCGGCATCTTGAGGTCCACCTCTTTCAAATTGTGACCGCTGGCCCCCAGCAAGGACAGCTTCTTGCGGTTGCCCTTGCGGCGTTTTTTGGGAATGGGGATGTGCCTGCGCCCATCGATGAATTCCGCCGTGACGCTGCCTTGGGACAGGTGTTCCGAAGGCGGGCCTTGCGCCACGACCATGCCGCCGTGTTTGCCGGCACCCGGACCGATGTCGATGAGGTGGTCGGCTTGGCGCATCATGTCCTCGTCGTGTTCCACCACGATGACCGTATTGCCCACATCGCGCAGCGTTTTGAGGCTGTCGATCAGGCGCTGGTTGTCGCGTTGGTGCAGGCCGATGCTCGGCTCATCGAGGATGTACAAGACGCCCGTGAGCTTGGAGCCTATCTGTGTGGCCAGCCTGATGCGCTGTGCCTCGCCTCCGCTCAAGGTCCGCGCCGGACGGTCCAGCGTGAGGTAGTCGAGGCCCATGTCGAGCAGGAAACCCAGACGGGCCGCGATCTCTTTGAGCGGTTCTGCACCGATGGCCGCCTGCCGCTCGTCCATCGAGGAAGCGGCCTCTTGCGCCCATTTGGCCAAGTCGACCAGGTCCATGCCCACCACCTCGGGCAGGGTGGATCCGGCGATGCGAAACTGGTGGGCAGTGGGCTGCAACCGCGAGCCTTCGCAGGCGTGACAGGGGCGCTTGTGCAAAAAGCGCTGGGCCCATCGGCGCAGGGGGGCACCAGAGCCGTCTTTGGCGGCGCGCTCAATGGTGGCAATGACGCCATCAAACCGCACTTTGCGTTCCTTCGTGCCCGCCTTTCCGGGCAAGACAACGGGTTGATCGTCGCCGTACAGGATCTTCGATAAAGTAGCCTCGTCGACGTCATCCATCGGCGTCCGCTCCGAGTGTCCACCTGCAACGAGCAGCGCCTTGACCACATCGCGTGTCCATCCGGCTTTGAGCGCCCCGAGTGGAGCCAGACCACCTTGGCGCAGGTTTTTTGTGCCGTCGGGAATCATCAAGGCGCGGTCGGCTTCTGCCACCTGGCCCAAGCCATTGCAACTGGGGCACGCACCGTAGGGCGAATTGAAGGAAAAGAGGTTGGGCTCGGGCTCGGGGTAACTGATGCCCGTGGTAGGACACATCAGGGCC
>JAKMCX010000132.1 GCA_022428285.1 Flavobacteriales bacterium | reverse complement strand
AAGGACTCGACCCTGCTGTCAGAGACCGCACAAAGAAGATGCTGATGTACTTCATCGTCTTTGCTGTCGTCATGCTCTTTGCCGGATTCACTTCGGCGTACATCGTCTCCAACGTGGGCCAATTCTGGGTGCACATCGAGGCCCCGCGCACTTTGTGGATCAGCAACGCCCTGATCGTGGCGAGTTCCCTGCCGATGTGGCTGAGTCTCCAGGCCATGAAAAAGGGAAACACCAAGGCCAGCTTCATTCACCTCGCCATCACCTTTCTCCTGGGCATCGGTTTCACCGTAATGCAACTGGACGGCTGGGGCGAATTGCAACAAAAAGGCATGGGCTGGACCGTGGATGAACTCGCCTCCGGCGCCAAGGCCTACAGGTGGAACAGCATTGACCAACTCATGGACGGTCCCGCTCAATGGGGCACAGATTACACGATCGTTCAGGACGGCACCCCACTGAACTATCGCCCAGAAACGAACCAATTGTTTGCCTCTGATGACGTTTTGATGGCGCGCGACATCACCCTCGATGTGGTGCGCACTTCCAATTCTTCGGCAGGCTATTTGTTCATCCTCATCCTCATCCATTTGTTCCATTTGGCCCTAGGACTGGCCTATCTGGTGGTCAATGGCATCAGGGTTCTCAACGGCAAAATCACACCCGACGATACCATCAGGTTACACACCGGTGGTGTCTACTGGCACTTCTTAGGCCTGTTGTGGGTATACCTGTTCGCTTTCCTCTTCCTCATCCATTGAGGATGACGTAATATTGCGGCGCAAATCAGCGTCATGTCCGGAGAGGCAAAAACAGCAATTTCTAAAGAGGTTCTCTGGGGAGGAGGACGCTCGCCGTTTAGCGTCAGCTACGGTAAAATGATGATGTGGTATTTCCTCGTATCAGACGCTTTGACGTTTGGAGGACTCTTGATCGCCTACGCCTTTTGGCGGGCGAGCTCGGTAGACCCTTGGCCCATTGGGGAACAAGCCTTCCGTGCCCTTCCAGGTCTAGAGGGAGAATACCCACTCGCGTACGTCGCGCTCATGACTTTCATCCTCATTGTAAGCTCTGTCACCATGGTCTTGGCCGTAGAGGCAGGCCACAGAAACGACCGGTCATCGGTTCTCAAATGGATGGGGCTCACCGTGATCGGAGGCATCTTCTTCTTGAGCTCGCAAGCCTGGGAGTGGAGCCACTTCATCCACGGCGGCGGCGGGTGCTTTAACCTGGCCAAGGAAGTGACCATCACCACTCCTGACGGAGATGCCATGACATTGGCGGCAGGAGAACGGGTCTACATGGACCACCACTTTGGGCACCTCATGGAGATGCACCTCCTGGATCCCATCACCGTGCCACTCTCAGAAGAAGGTGGACATGTGGTGCTCACAGAGCTGGGCGACCATCCGCACGAAGCCCACCTGCACAGTCTGCGCGTCAACAAGTACATCGAGAACGAAACCGAGGTCGAAGGTGACGCCATGATGGCACTTTGGAATGCCCGTTCCGAGAACTTCGCTTTTGGTGCTCCGATTCCAGGATTGGGTGCCGACTGGGGTGGCATCAACCACAGCGAATACGCCACCCAGCAAGGCTACAGCAACTTCTTCTTCTTCATCACCGGTTTCCACGGTTTCCACGTCTTCTCTGGTGTGGTCATCAATTTGGTGGTGTTCTTGATGGTGCTGAACCGCGTCATGGAACGCCGAAAGCACTACGAAATGGTCGAGAAAGTGGGCCTCTACTGGCACTTTGTCGACCTTGTTTGGGTGTTTGTATTCACCTTCTTCTACCTCATCTGATATGGAGCGCGACGATCTCATTGTAAACGACAGCTACGCCCTCAACGCGCACCACAGCGAAGAGGAAGGTGTGGCCATCCGCAAAAAGATTTACCTCGTGACCGTGATCCTTTCGGTGATTACCGCCATTGAGGTAGGCATGGGCGTCATGTTCAAGAGGTCTGAGACCTTTACATGGACCGCCATCAAGTGGACTTTCATCGTATTGACCCTGTTCAAGGCAGGCTACATCGTGATGTCCTTCATGCACCTCGGCGACGAGCGTAAGAACTTGCGCAATGCCGTCATCATCCCCTATTTCGTGTTCATCCTCTACCTGATCTTCATTGCGATCACGGAAGGATTGGCCCACTACGGGATGGACTTGATGTTCCACTAATCCACTGCTGCATCCATGGGTGAGCGCCATTCCCCTCCGCGCCGACCCTTGCGCCGCTTTCTTTTGGTCATCGCCCTTCCGGGTTTGCCATTGCTCTTGCTCCTGTTGTTGGGAAAGGGCATGAAACACGAATTCAGCGACCTCGATTTCTTCGACCAACAAGGCGAGAGAATCACGACGGCACAAGGGGCACGACGGGTCCCGGAATTTTCCCTCCAAGACCAATTGGGCAGGCCGGTGGACCGGTCTTCACTCGAAGGCACCTTTTGGTTGGTGGCCTTCATGACCACCGATACGGCCACTTCCCCCCAGCTGGCCGCCTTTACCCAGCAACTGCTGTGGGCCAATTGGCGGTATCGCGACGAACCCGATGTCGGGCTGCTCTGCTTTACCCTAGACGCTGCCCATGACACGCCCAAACGGCTGCAGGATTACGTACAACAAAACGAACGGTACAACCGATTCCCCGACAAGTGGCGTTTTCTGACCGGCGATCAAGCCGCCATTGACCGCATCATCGGAGCTGGCTTGGGCATCCCACGAGATTCTGCCGACCCCTTCAATGTCGCCACGCTCCTGTTGATGGACGACAAGGGGTATGTGAGGCAGAAATACCTGGCCTCGAGCGAGCATGAAATCGGAGATGCCGTGGAAGACATCGCCCTGCTCAAAAAGCGCAAAAAAGAACGGGAGAAAAGAGAACGGGACTGGGTCGCTGCCCCGCCACTTCCCTTTCTAGGGCCAGAACTTGGAGACCTCCCGTTTACTGTTCCCAAGTTCTCCCTCACCGACCAAGACAGCAGCGAATACAGCCACCGCGACCTCGAAGGCAAAGTGAGGTTGGTCGATGCCTTTTTCACTTCTTGCCCCACCATCTGTCCGGTGATCAGTTCTCAACTGGCACGGGTCCACGACCGGATCTGGGCTGCAGGATTACAAGATGACGTGCGCATCATCAGCCATACTGTAGACCCACAGAACGACACGCCCGAGCGCATGAAGGAATATGGGGAGCGACTTGGGGCAGACGGCGAAGTGTGGAAATTCTTGACAGGCCCAGAAGAAGACCTCTACCCGTTGTTGCAAGAAGGCTATTTGCTGACCGCCCTTGCAAGCGATACTGCTGCTGGTGGTTTCTTTCACAGCGACCAGGTCATCCTCGTGGATGCCCAGGGACACCTGCGCGGCACTTATGACGGCACGAGAACTTCGGACGTTGACCAAATGTTTGAAGATTTGATGCAGGTACTGGCCAAGCAAAAGGCTTCCACTGCCAATCAAGTTCAACCATGACCCGCCAAGCCCCTCACCCACGCGCCGTCCAAAGGTTTGTTTGGACCTTGTCCATCGCCGTCCCCCTCCTCGTCACGGGGCTGTACCTGATTCCCCCCGCCGAAGGGCTTTCCGAAGAAACCCTGCGGCAGGTGTATTGGCTGCCCCGACTCAATGCCCTGCTCAACGGCACGGCATTCTGTTGTCTCACGGCGTCTTTGCTGGCCATTCGCCGCGGAAATGTCGCGCGACACAAAGCACTCAACACAGCGGCATTGGCACTGTCCGCTTTGTTTCTGGTCAGTTATGTGGCTTTCCACCTGCTTACGGAGTCTACCAAGTTTGGTGGAGAAGGGACCATCCGAACCGTCTATTTAGCGATCCTTCTCAGCCACATCCTCCTCTCTGCAGTCATCGTCCCCCTGGCACTGTTCAGCTACGCCCGTGGCCTCGCGGGAGACATTGAGCGGCACCGCCGCATCGCCAAAATCACCATGCCCATGTGGCTGTATGTCACAGCTACCGGTGTTGTCGTATTTTGGATGATCTCGCCATATTACCCCTATTGATGCGCCGACCATCACCATTGTTCTTGCTTGTAATTCTGCTTGCGTTGGCTGATGTGGCTGCGGGACAATGCGTGATGTGCAAAGCCGTGGCCGAAGACAGCGCTGCCGCGGGAGCAGTGGGGCGTGGAATCAACCAAGGCATACTTTACATCATGACCGTGCCTTACATTCTCCTCGGTATTTTTGGATATTTCATCTATAAAAATAGGAGTTTGGTAGAATAATGTGTAAATTAGAGACATGCTTAACCAGCTTGTCAAAAGAGATCAATGGCCAGAATTCGCCCTCGCCATTCTCGCCCTTTCCATCCTTCTACTCTATGGTCTGCCCTCATCGGCACAGTTTCAAGCCGAGAGGGCCATCAACCCCAATGAGACCGTCTTAGAGTACGGCAGCTACAGGCTCTCCGTAGCTTCGAATGGGGCACCCGATGTCTGTGACATCGTCCTGTTTGGGTACCACAGCCGGCGACCTGGACGGTGGTTGGAAGTCCAAGACACCGTACTCCGCATTGTACCCCATCGCCGCCACACCTTGATTGGCAACAAAACCGGCTGCATGTTTCACTCCGAAACTTTCTATCCTGACTTACTCCGAGAGCCCAACATTAAAATCAACCTCAGGCCCATTCAAGTGGGTCAGCGAACCGACATCCTCGGCATCCACTTCATTGGAAATCAAAGCCGCCTTCACCCCAGGTCGCAAGGCGTAGCAGAAGAGCTCCTTAAATGGATGCAAGAAAACCCCACCGTCAAGCTGGACATCATTGGACACGTCAATGGCGCCGACGGACGCAAATCCCGGAGTTTTTACCGCAAAGCCAGCATTCAGCGCGCTGGAGTCATGATCCAATGGCTCGTTGACCAAGGAATTGCATCCTCAAGATTGACCGCAAAAGGCGGAGGAGCAGAAGGACTGCTCTTCCCAGACCCCATTTACGCTTGGCAACACGAAGCCAACCGAAGGGTCGAAATCGAAGTCACGCAATACTGACATCTACCCGCCTCGTGTGCACCATGCGCACAAGACGTACTTTCGCAGGGAAATGCCCACAGCACCCTGCTTTTCCGCGATGACGGCCTCCAAGAGTCCCCTTCGTTTCACCACCGCCCTCTTCTTTGCGTCCATCGCCCTGTCCAGTTTGGCCCAGACGTCAACTTGGACCTTGGACCGCGCTGTATCCCATGCCCAGCAAAACAACCTTTTGGTGCAGCAAGGGAACATCGGCCTTGAACTCAACGACGTCGATGTAGACGAAGCCAAGGCTGCATTCCTGCCCTCCTTGAACGGCAGCGCATCCCACGGTTACAATTGGGGCCAGACCATTGACCCTTTTACCAACCAATTTGCGACGTCCCGCATCCGGTCCAACAGTGTGGGCATCGGAACAGGGCTGACGCTGTACAACGGCATGTCCAACCACCTGAGGCTTGATCAAGCCGAAGAGCGCCGTGTTGCTGCAGAATTTGACCTCGACAAAACACGCAACGACATCGCCCTTCAGGTGGCCAGTGCCTTCCTCTCATTGATGTTTGCTGAAGATGCTCTGGAGATCGCCGACCTCAACGTGCAAACAACGGAAACCCAAGTGGGGCGCATCCGTGCTTTTGTAGATGCCGGCGCCGCTCCCGAAGCAGACTTGCTCGACCTGCAGGCCCAACTCGCATCTGACCAAAGCGCGCGCATTTCATCGGAAGGTGAAGTCGCCCTTGCCAAACTACAGTTGGCACAAGCCATGCGGCTGAGCCCCTCCGATGCAGAAAACCTGAGCATCGCACGGCCCGACCTGAGCAGCATCGGCGCCATCCCTGCCTTGCCATCCATCGACAACATCCTTCAAACGGCCCTGACGAACTTCCCCGAAGTCAAAGCAGGGGAATCGCGCGTGCGCCAGCAGCAGATCAACGAAGACCTGGCCAAGACGGTGGGCCTCCCCCGGCTCAGCACAAGTTGGAGCTATGGATCGGGATTCTCAGGCGCCGCACAAGAGCCACTTGGCGACCCCACGTTGGAGTTCTTTACCATTGGTTTCACCGAGAACTCTATGGAGCCTGTCGTTTCGAGCGCATTGTCTTACAATGAGTTCCGCACGCGGCCCTTTTCCGATCAGATCACTCAGAACGTCAACCAAAGCCTCTTCTTTAGCCTGTCGGTGCCCATTTTCAACGGTTGGTCTGTCCGCAACGGCATTCGACGGAGCCAGGTCGGCATCCAGCAAGCCCAGTTGCAATTGGAACAGGTGCAACAAGGACTGCAACAGTCTGTGGA
>JAKMCX010000105.1 GCA_022428285.1 Flavobacteriales bacterium | reverse complement strand
TCAATCGTGGAAATCCCCTGCATTCTATGATGACTAAAGTCAGCATTCTTAAAGTACTACGCCGTTATATTGCACCAAGATTCACAATTAACACGATCCAACGCATGAAGCGATTGCTACTCGGTGTTTTGGCAGCATGCTGCAGCACCCTTGCTTATTCTCAAGCCACAGAAATTGTCGTTGAGACTTACGCCGAAAACATCGGCATGGTAGGTACAACGGACCTCACAGGCTACAACACCTACCGTGTCTACGTCAAGTTCGCATCCGATGATGACTTCTTGACAGCTGTTTATGGCGATGTAGACTACCCCACCAAGATTCAGGGAGGAGATAACTTCTTCAATGCTGAAATCGGAGGACGGGACAACGAAGGATACAATCCTGCATTGTTTGCTCTGTTCGCAGACCTAGAGTACGACAGCTTCATTACCATTGGCATGACTGCTCCCGCGGTTTCCGGCAATGGCGAAGCGCCGATCAACGCCGTGGGTGACCCTTCCGCGAACTGGATTCCTGAATTTGAACCAGGAGATGGCGGTACAGGCTCTGACATCATCATTGACACGCAGACTGGTGGGAGTTGGTTCCCTCTGTTTCCCAACAGCAATGCTTATGCTGGTGAGGACAGCCTCGTGCTCATTGGCCAGTTCACCACGGACACTGTGCTCTATGGTGTGGTGAGTGTAGCCACATTCGTAGGCGGTGTTCAGGCGAACGACTCACTGGTAACCATCCCTTTTAGCAGTGTTCCAGACGCCGTTTTCGGTTGCACCGATAGCAATGCCAATAACTACGACATGGATGCCAACGAGGACAATGGTTCTTGCGTCTATGCATGTGATTACCCCGGCACCCAACTGGTCGTCACCGAAACAGCTTCCAACGACGTCAGTTGCAGCGGTTATGCTGATGGTTTTGCTTCTGTCATCGTATCAGGAGGCCAGGGAAGTTTGACCTTCTCAAACGGCATTTCCGAGAACGCAACAGGTCTCTTTGGAGGCGTAGTAGCGGGCGAATTGACCATCACAGTGACCGACAACGTGGGATGTTCAACTGAAGCCATGGTAACCGTCGGTAGCCCTGAGGCCCTCGATGTCATGGCCAGCTTGTCTGACCCCATCAGCTGTAACGGTGAAACGGATGCTGTGTTGAGCGGCAACAGCACTGGCGGTACAGGAATGGTGACCTACAGTTTGGAAGCTCCTGTAGATACAGGTGGCCTCCCTTACTTCGAGAACGGCAGCGAGAACCTCTTGTTCGAAAACATTGGTGTTGGTCTCTACACCGTGTATGCCATTGACGAGAACGGATGTGTAGACAACACTCCAGGCATCTCCATCGAGCAGCCACAGCCATTCAGCCTCTATGCCCAAGCCATTGTCCCGACCAACTGTCCGGATTCTCAGGATGGCATTGTGGTATTGAACTACTTCGGAGGAAGCGGCGACAACACCACTTACAGTGCAGACGGCGTCTCTTATGATGAGAACACCACCTTTGATCTGAGCCCAGGCGTTTACACGTTCTACGCACAGGATGTCAACGGTTGTTTGGACACCTTGATGGACATCGAGGTCAC
Source organism: Flavobacteriales bacterium (assembly GCA_022428285.1). GTDB lineage: Bacteria > Bacteroidota > Bacteroidia > Flavobacteriales_D > Sanyastnellaceae > UBA8752. Next base: position 2,277 of record JAKMCX010000105.1, on the reverse strand, counting down.
CACTCCTCCGCAGTTCGTGGCACAAGAAGAATTGATCAGCCCCAGCTGTTTCGGTGATTCAGATGGTTCCATCACAGTTGAGGTTCAAGGCGGTTCTTCGCCCATCTCATACGTCTATGCTGGTGACACGCTGGACATGGTCTCTTTGGACATGATCGGAGCAGGCAACTACGCGATTGAAGTTGTGGACGGCAATGGCTGTTCATTCGACGCTTCTGTAGACCTCTCTGGCCCCAGCGAAATTGTGCCCTCTGCCACAGTCACGGACGTTTTGTGCAGTGACAGTGAAGACGGTGTCATTGACGTGACCGCAGCAGGCGGCAGCGGAATGGGTTACACCTACGCCATTGACAATGGAAGCTTCGGTCCCAATGCCGGATTCGACGGTTTGTTGCCAGGGGATTACACCATCACTGTGCAGGACGATGCAGAGTGCGCAGGTTCTGCCACATTTACTGTAGACGCTCCTGATGCCATTGTGGTGACAGTTGAAGCCAATGATGGAGCCAACGGTTCTGAGGCTGATGGTGTTCTCGACATTTCAGTAGAGGGAGGTACACCACCCTACGGATACAGCTGGTCAGGTCCTGGATTTACAGGAACAGACGAAGATCCAAGTGGCATTGCTGCAGGAGACTATGAGGTCACCATCACAGACGGCAATGGTTGTGAGTTCACAAGCACCACCATCGTGGTGGTCAGCGGCATCGAAGAAATGGTGCGCTTGATTGACCTGAACTTGTTCCCGAACCCAACCAATGGCAACGTTACAGTGAGCATGGAGGGGCTCACAGGAGAGTCTGTTCTGGCTGTACTTACCGACGGTCTCGGCCGCGAAGTGAGCCGTGAAGACTTGGGCAACCTCACTGGACAATATGTGCACATGCTCGATCTCTCTTCAGTAGAGGCCGGCGTCTATTACCTGCAGATGAATGTGGCCAACGCCGCTCAGGTGATGCGCATCGTCAAGCAGTAATTCGCATCAACATACTTTGGAAAAGGGCAGCCCATGGCTGCCCTTTTCTATTTGGTATTATACCAAAACGCGAGTCATTCAGAATGAAATGTTGAAATGACAGTGTCTTCCTACGTTTCATGCGTCAATAATCTGTGGACTTTGCATTCGACGAATTGAACCAACCCCAAACTCATGAAGCTTCATAAGCTGCTCTTGGCCCTGTGCCTCTTACCATCAATGCTTTCAGCCCAGTATGGGTTGGAGGTGGAAGTCGTGTCTGAGGACATCGGCATTTTAGCAGGTGCTTTGGGCACCACTGACTTGACAGGTTACACCTGTTACCGCGCCTACATCACCATGGCAAACGAGGATGATTTCCTCAGCTCTGTCTCAGGCGACGCGAACAACCCATCAGATGTGACCTCGACAACCGACAACTTTTTCCATGCGGAATTGGGCGGTGCCACCCCAAATGGGATCAATCCAGTGTTGTTCGGTTTTTACCCTGAGCTGCCTTATGACAGCTGGGTGACCATCGGTTTGGAAGGTGTTCCAGACGCCGGAGCAGGAGAAGCAGGCGTATCAACGGTGCAATCGGGTGTCAATCCATGGACCACCAATTTTGATCCAGGGGCAGGTGCTCCTGGAGCCAACATCGTCATCGATGACGCCATTGGAGGTGCATGGTATGCATTGAACGGTGATGCCAATGGCATTGCGGGTTCCGACCTAAAAGTGTTGGTCGGCCAGTTCACCACGGACGGAGATATCTCCATGTCCTTGTACACGCAGATCTTCGTGGAAGGGGATGGCTTGAACGAATATTTGGAAGACGGGGAGCGGCCCACTTTCGTCTATCCTTCATCCGAGGACCCTGGTTGTACGGATGCTACAGCGTGCAATTACGATGAGAACGCAGGAGCAGATGACGGCTCGTGTACCTATCCAGACGAGGCTTACCTCGACTGTGATGGAGCCTGCATCAACGATGCTGACATGGACGGCATTTGCGACGTATTGGAAACAAGTGGGTGCACCGACATGGCTGCATGCAACTACAACTCGAATGCCACAGATGATGACGGCACTTGCGAATTCTAGAGCTGTCAGGGTTGTACCGATTCAGGAGCCTGCAATTACGATATGGATGCGACCATTGATGATGGTTCTTGCGAGTCCACATCATGTGCGGGTTGCACTGACTCAGCGTCTTGCAACTACGACATGGACGCGACCATTGACGATGGTTCTTGCGATTACAGTTGCCAGGGTTGTACCGACGCTGATGCCTGCAACTACGACATGGATGTCACTGTGGA
>JAKMCX010000104.1 GCA_022428285.1 Flavobacteriales bacterium | reverse complement strand
GGGAAGGGGGGCTGTGGGGCCCGGGTTGACCCCGATGTTGCGCAGTTTGAAGACGATGAAGGCGGCATCGGGCTGGGCAGGCGGGGCCATCGATTGCCAGCGGTTCCAACTGAAGCCGACTTGGTTTGGGGCCAGTTTTGGTAGCTTTCCAGAAAGGGGGTCACGGTTGAAATCCCATTCCATGTCCAACCCGATGGTCTTGTTGCGGCCCCTTTTTTCTTTGACCTGGAAATTCCGATAAGGCTCAAATTCGCCCATACCCCACACGCAGTTGAGTTCTTCCTCGAAGAGGAGGAATTTGCGTGTTGACGGAGGAATGGGGGGATTCTTCTTGAGCCATTTCCGCATCGTTTTGCGGGGCGCGTGGGGCACCACCCGAATATCGTCGATCAGCACATCCCCGAATTCATCCATCCGCAGTTCAAGGGCTTCGATGTTGGACCAATCCGTGTGGGAACGCCCCCTTCTGAAATCGGAAAAAGGAATGCGCATTTCCTGCCACGTCGTATCCACGGGCCAGCGCTCAGCATGTTTTGGAGCAATGTGGGCGGCACTCTTGTGTTTGCGGCTGTCCACCCACTGCAGGGAAAGGGTGGGGGGTGTGCGGTTTGCTGTGACTTTTTTGATTCTTAGGCTGATTCCACCCGCATGTTCCACGGTGGATAGGTTGCGTGAAGCACCATTTGGCCAGGGCAATTGAACTTCATTTTCGTGCTGTGGACCCTGCCACCACTGCAGGTGAAGCGCATGACTGCTGTTGAAGCCGTCCGGCTCAATACCGGCCCGGTGTCCCCGAAACTGGCCGAGTTGTTCATCCGGCAAGGTCTCGGTGAACATGGCGATGGAATCGAGCAGTGCCGACTGTTCCGCGTCTAAGACGATGATGTCTTTGTTGCTCGAGCAGGCTGTCAACAGGGCCACAGCTACCCAAAAGGGAAGAACCCGCATAGGGTGAAACCTACGGGGTAATGGGGTGCGCTCCTTTTGAATCATTTCTATGGTATCCAGTGCGAATATCGGGTCTGAATGACAGCCTTTATTCGCAGGGGATGTTGTTTGGGTCGTTGTAGACGGTAGAGGTCTTGTCGATGCAATTGTCCTCATTGTCACAAATTCCATCCGTATCCGAATCGTAGACACCACAGTTGCCGCAGCAGAGGCGGTAATTCAAGCGGAGCGTGTGTTCGACGGGCGCTTGTCCAAAGGTGGTTCCGCCTGGCGCGGCTGCCACGCCTTGACATCCCTCTGCGTTGTAAACGGTGGCGGTGTATATCCCCGGTAGAATCAGCTGTGGCTGATTGAGCAAGTCAAACAGGTAATCGGGCGCGCCGTTCACCCCGACCAGCTGCAGTGTGACCGCTTCGAATGTACTTGCGGGTTCGTACGGCAAACTTCCAGCCGAGACGACGAGTACTATGGTGCCATCAGCATTGTAGGGACCTGTGGGCAGGACGCCACTTGTGATGCCTTCGAATATGGGGGCATTGTCGCAGGTGCCCCGGCATACTTCATTGGCGGGATCATCATAATTGTCTGCGGCAGGGTCTTCGCACAAATCGGAACCGTCGCAAATGCCGTCTCCGTCCACGTCGGGTCCGTCCGTCAGCAGGTTGAAACTTCCAGAAGAACAGTCGTCACACCCGTCCTCATCTGAATCGATGCAAACACTGGGATCATTGTCGTCGGTGTCATATTGGGCACAAATTCCATCTCCATCTGCATCCTGTGCACAGGCGAAGCCATCGCAATCAACCCCCAATGGAGCATAGTAGCAGGTTCCGTTGTCTTCGGTTGCCCAATCCTCATAATTGCAGGCAGAGCTGCTTGTGCATCCGCGCAAGTCTGTGCAGGTGTATATGTCCAGGAGGAGATCTGCTCCTGCAGCTGTTTCTTCGGAAGAGGTGAATGAGCCTCCGTCTGCATAGATGTCACCTGTGTGTTTGGGAACGGACCATCCGGCACCCAGCAGCACCAAAGCATAGGGAGTGTTGGCCTGAAGGATTACTGGGTTGTCCCATTCAAGGAATACCGTATTGTCACCGGCTGACCATGTATCGTGGGTTTCACTGGCAAGCAAGGTTCCATCGTGAACATCGGGAGCATCAACCGCACGAAGTTCAACAGTCAGGCTACTTGGCGGCTCGAAATTTTGGGCAAACCGCAAAGCGGTCAAAAACGCAGTCTCTGCCAATGTGAACGTCTGGCCACTGCCGCCTAAAGCAGCTCCGCTTTGCGGGGCCGCGGGGTCCAGCAGGTTGATGCTGAGGACGCCTTGGCATTTGTCGAGGCATGTGCCAGGATCCACGTTGGTGTTGCCGCCAATGCACCCGCATTCGGGGTGGTTGATGGCACTTCCCCCGCAGTCTCCGTTGCAGTCAAAAATCCCACAGGACCCGTCATCGATGGAGGCTCCTGCGTCATAGTTGCATGCGGTAGGGTTGGTGCATCCGTAGCATGAACCTGCTGCCACACCGGTATTGCCTTCCACACAGCCGCAGTCCGCAATGACATAGGCACTTCCTCCGCAGTCTCCGTGGCAGTCCAAAGAGGTGCAACTCCCGTCATCGTGTGTGGCTAAAGCATCATAATTGCAAGCTGAGGGGTCCATGCATCCCCACACCAACTCGCCGGGCGCGGGCTCTCTGTAGACCATTCTGAAGGAAAGGTCACCATTGGAAATGGGAGTGAAACTTCCGGAAGTCAAAGCTGTGCCGTTGGTGTATTCCGCCGAACAGGTCAAGCGGGCTTCGCCTTGGTGGAGCATCAAGATGTACTGCCGGTTCAGTTGGATTGGGATTTCACCGAAATCGAGCTTACGCCAGAGTGTGTAGGACTGTCCACATTCATCAGGAAGGGAAGGTGAGGTAACGGTTCCGATGGAAGTACCGGCTTGTGGTCCATCTGCAATTTGCAGTTCGGCTTCGAGCACCTCGTCATTTTCCGCAAAGACATGGAGGCCCTTCATGAAACCATCTTGTTCTGAGCTGAAAGTTTGGCCAGAGGCCGTGTTGATGCAGACAGGAGGATCATAGGCTTGTGCTGAGAGCAATACACCATCCGAACACTGCTGTTCCCGAATGCCCGTGTTACCTCCGATGCAGCCACATTCCGCATCGTCGAAGGCGGTTCCTCCACAGTCTCCATGGCAGTCTGAGTAGACGCAGGATCCGTCGTCATGTGTGGCTGAAGGGTCATACCCTGAGCAGGCTGAGGCATCTGTGCATCCCCAGACGATATTATCCGAGCAGATGAACAGTTCGCAACTCACATCAAAACCGGACATGGCACCCGCTCCATTGTAGGCATATCCCGAGCTGATGTGCGGGCTGCACGAGGCCACGGCATATCCGCTGGACAAATGAAGGGCGTAGTCTCTGCCCGCTTGAAGAATGCCTCCCATATCGAAGGTGTGCTCCACGTATCCGTCCGTTCCTCCCGAAGTCAGACATTCGGATAGGCCCGAGCAGGTGGCTGAGAGGGTGCTGCTTGTGTAGAGGAGATTTCCTTGATTCCAGCCCGTGCTGGACCCACAAGGGTCGTCGCTCATTTCGCGCAGTTCTAATACCGCATCTGAAGCACAGCACACCCGCATGTGTACCTGTTTTAATTCGCCGGAGGTAGCAGCGGTGAAGCCCTGCCCGATGAGCAACCCTGGGCCGCAGGCTGTAGCTGTGCTGCCCAATGGATCCGTGATACAGCCGTCCACGCAATGTGCTGGGTTGATGCCTGTATTGCCCCCTGCGCATCCACAACTGGTGATCACCGCATTGCCACCGCAATTGCCCTCGCAGTCCAGCGTTGCACAGGAGCCGTCATCAACGGTGGCCTCCGCATCATAGTTGCAGGCTGCAGGGTCGAGACAGCCCGTGCAACCTCCAGCTTCCGCTTGGGAGTCAAGACAGCCGCAAAGGGGATCCAGGTAGGCGGAACCTCCGCACGTTCCCTGGCAATCGAGGTAAAGGCAGGATTCGTCTTCGACATTGGCGGAAGCGTTGTAATTGCACGCCGCGTCATCGGTGCAGCCCAACGTCACGGGCCCCTCACAGATGTACACACCGAAAGAAAGGTCGATGGAGCCCTCACCTCCCGTTTGCACAAAGCTCATTCCACCGGAATACGGGTCCGCAACTTGCCCAGCGGCTACGCCTGAGGAGAGTTCAAGGATGTAGGTTTCTCCGGCCACCACACCGACATCCGAGAATTCAAAGGAGTGCAATTCGTAGCTGCTGAAGCCAAAGGAACTCACGTTGCATTGGTCCGATGTTGTATTGGCAGGAACGACCGTAGTAGAGGTGCTCAATAGGGTTCCTTCATTCCAGTCAAAGGCGTAGGTGGGGCCAGGCAGACGCAGGTTCAACGCGCTTTCCAGTCCCCGGCAGACGAGCAGGTCCACACGCAGCAATGAACCATTGACGTCGGCGGTGAAGGACTGACCACGTCGCAATCCTCCGGTCAAATTCTCCGGAAAATGATAGATGAAGTCTGTGTTGCACCCTTGGGTGCAGCTGTTGGCTGGAATACCGGTTTCTCCACCGATGCATCCGCAATCTGTATCTACGAATGCGGTTCCGCCACATGTGCCGTGACAGTCCAATTCGGCGCAGCTGCCATCGTCGAAGGTGGCTTGAGCGTCATAGTTGCATTGGGTATTGTCCATGCATCCACCCACCTCAAACTCGTTGCAGATGCCGTTGGAGTCATCGTCGTTCAAGCAGTTGCCATCGCAATCGAGGGCATAGTCAGGATAGGTGCAGGTGCCGTCAGATGCATCTGCGGAAGGGTTGTAATTGCATCCGTTGGGGTCGATGCACCCCACAACAATACTTCCTGGACAGTACTCCAGCACGAAAGGCAGGTCAAAGCTCGCGTTGATGCCGCCCGGCGCGTAAGCCGCTCCGTCAGTATAGCTGCTGCAGCTAGTGGCGCCTGCCCCCGATGTCAGTTCGAACAAGTATGTAGTGCCCCCAATGAGGGCCACATCGTCAAAGGTGAATGTCTTGCTGGTGTAGCTTCCGAATCCACTCAGGTTGGAGTTGCAATCGTCCAATTCTCCCGTGGCTGAAAAAGTCTCGGCAGCTGTAGCGATGAGGGTCCCGTCATTCCAGGTTTGGTCGGTTTGGGCATTGTATTCTCTGAGCACCAATGTGGACTCCAAACCGTTACAGGTGTGAAGCTGAATGGACGTGACGCGTCCGTCTTGGGGCATGATGAAGGACTGTCCTTTTTGGAAGCCACTTCCGCAATTTGCCCCCCATTGATTCAGTTGCTGCACGGTGCACTGGGCACCGGCACTTCCTGTCACTCCCCCCAAAAAGAGGAGAGCGACATGAAGTGCCAAACAGCGTTGAATCAGGCTACTGCGTTTCATTGATTCATGAATTACTTGACCACACGTACGGTATGGTGACCAGATTCGGTAATGGCATGTACAGTGTAGACTCCAGAGGCGAGGTGTTGGGTGACCCAACGGCAGGGACCTTCGCCGAGGCCATTGCAGTTGAGTACTTCCACCACTTGACCACTGGCGTTCTCCACTTGGATGGTGACGATATCCTCTTCTCCATGCCAGTGGATGGTCAACTCGTCCCTGAACGGGTTCGGGAATGCCACCAAAGATTGAGGCCCCGTGCCCTCAGGTGTGATTCCGGATTCTCGGAAATGCAAGAGGAATGGGTCGTTCAAATCGCCATGGACTTTGTCCGTCTCGAACTCAAGGATTTCATCCGCCACGAATTCGAGTTCGCTGAAGCCGCTGAACCATCTGAAGGTGACTTCACCTTGGAAGAGGTCAGAGGCTGGCGATCCGAATGCCGTAATGAAGTAGAGCAGGCCTTGGTCGGTATCCATGGGGAGCCCCTGTCCAATGCAGATGGCACCTTCCGGGCCCTCCACGAAGACCCCCAAGAAGTCGGCCAGCGATTGTGGTCGCTCTTCAGGCAGTTCCAAGCGGTATACACCGAGCATGGTGGACTCGAAGTCCTCCACATCCATGGGCCATTGCATATCGCCTAGTGCGCCTCTCAAGGTGAGGTACTCCATGCCAATGGAAGTAGGCCATACGAGGGTTCCCGCGGGTTCGCCGACACCGGGATCTGTCTCGGCAGCCGCACCCAACCGGAGTCGGTATCCCTGACCTGGCCTCATGGTGTTCAGTGAACCCACCCATTGTCCGTCCCCCGCATACATGGCGAAGCCATCGGATCGACTCTGAACCAAGTCATTGAAACTTAGGATGGAGTCTGCATCGGCCACATGGCGCAGGGATTTGGTCACAGTGAAGGACTGGTGTGGCAAGTATCCGATGTCGTTCCAGCCGTAGACCAGATTCTGCTGCCACTTCTCATCGTTCGGATGTGGTGCGAATCCTTCGTTGGTCATCACCCACATGGCCTCAGGGTCCTCATTGGACATGCGGACCATGTAGCGCGTGTTGACACTCGTCTCGATCCCGCCGTTTTGTTCCCATCCGGTGTTGAGTTCATCTGAAGGAATCTTGAAGGCACTCTCGTGGTTCTTGACTTGCAGGATGTCGAGGTAGGCGACATCGTCGAAGGCACTTTCCACAGAGAATGTCGAAGGGGTGTCGACCACGTTTACGCTGACCCAGTTCCAACCGGGATACAGTGCGGTGGAGACGGCCATGCGGTTGGTGGAGCGCAACAGCAGCGGCTCGAACAGGTTGCCGATGCCATTCAGGTTGGGCTGCACCAATGTGTCGTCCTCGAGGGTCGGCCAGTGGGTGCCCACTTCAGCGCGTGTCATGCCGAATGAAGCATCCCAGACATGGAATTCGACCTCCTCGTTTTCTTCACCTTCGTCGTAGTGTACGGACAAGAATGCGAGGTTCTGACCGGCCACGTGCAGGTCTAGGTTTGCGAAACCTCTCAACTCACCATTGATGTATGCCATGACGATATCACGGTCGTCCACGCTTGCTATGTTGTTGACATACGCCTTGGTCGTCAGCGGCATGATGTGCTCAAACGCGCTGGCATCCACTTCGAGGTCAGGAGGTGTGACAGAGACATCAATGTTCATCGTGAAGCGTTCCGCGTAGCAGAATCCACCCGAACTGTTGTTGCCGCAGGGCAGACCTCCTTTCAGTCGCGCATCGATTTCGTACATGCCAATGGGCAGGTCCTCTGGCGCAGTGAATGAGACCATGACTTGACCGCTGGCGGGGATTTGACCGCTCGAAGGATAGACTTCCATCCAGTTCGGCAAACCATCGATTTCAAAGTACTTGGAGGTGTTGCCTATGTTGAGAATGGCTGTTTCATAGGTGATCGCGTCACCGTCGAATTCGCTCTCGATGGAAGCCACTTCTTCGCTCCATTTGAGCGGGTTTCGGTCCACGAGCATTTCAAATACGATGTCACCGGCCGTGGCATTGCCCCGCTCATCCCGCACCTGTGTCCGGGGCAGGATGAAGGTCACCAATTGGTCCTCGTACTTGTACAGTCGCTCCTCATTGAGCTCGATGATGCACTCGTCGTGCTGGCTGTTCCAACTGACCGACGCCACATCGCCAACCTGGCTCGTGGACAATTGCGGCTCACTTTGCATGAGGGGGGCATTCTCATCCTGGACCTTGTCTGCAACACTGGCGCCGAAGCTGATGTTGTTCAACTCGATGGGAGAGAAGCCATTGCTCGTCAACATGGACGAAGCATCATTGAAGTAATCGAAACCATCATACGGGGCATAGAAATAGCAGTCGTCAAGTCCGACCACGGTATTGCCATCATCGAGCAACCGCTCCTCGAAAGGCATGTGCAGGACGAGGTTCTCGTAGTTGTAAACCCCTTCACGCATCTGCTTCTTAATGGTCTGCTGGTCCAATGCGGTATTCCACACCCGGAATTCATCCAATTGACCGGTAAAGAAATCCGTAAAGCCATTGGGCGGTGTATCCGTTGCGCTGAGGTTGGTGCAGGCATCGGCACAGGTCACCGAGTCCACTTGCAGTGCCGCCGCATAATCGATGAGGTTCACCACCGTGGTGTCGCCGTATACCTCGGAGACGGTCCCATTGACGATGCCCCAACCCAGTGACTCTTCATTTCCGAAGATGTCATCCGTGAGGAATTGGATGTTCCCCAAGTCCGTGCAGGGAGAGACGCCACCCGCGAGTGAGCTGCGTCCGCCGAGATGCACGACACAGGGGATCAGCTTACCGTGGTCATACGCCGGGTCAGCCGCGATTTCCTCACCGTCGAGGAAGAGCTGCACCGTTCCATTGTATCGGCGGGTCAAGGCCACATGGTGCCAAGCATCCGAAATGGCTTCCGGACTGCGCAAGGTGTCCGGGCCATTGGCCATTCCCAAACGGCCTTGATCATCAATGAAAGCTTGCCAAGCGACCATATTAAGGTCCACCGCAGGGTTCGCATCTCCATTGACACTCAGGATGCACTCGTCGTGGTCTCCCGGTCTGAACCAGAATTCCATGGTGGTGTTCCGCGTTCCGTCCGGCGTCCAATTGGAACCGGAGAATTCGACCACGGCATTGCCATTGAGGTTGTCCGAGAAGTCCATGGCATGTCCGCCATCCGGGCTGTACCACCGGGCATCCATGATGATGTCTCTGCCCCGCGCCCGATCCACCGGTGTGCCGCTGAGTTCATTGAAGGGCAGCCAAGCCTGGAGGCCGATTTCCTGTCCTGTAATGATGAATTCAGGGGTCTCCGAGGCATAGGTCTCCCGCTGGCTGTTCCAGAGACGGAAGTCCTGCAACGGCAACTGCAATGCATCTCCCGAAGCCTGTCCACTCGCCCAGCCATTGCCCAAGGTGATTCGGGTGCCCTCAATGCCCAGTTCGGGCAGGAAGCCTATGCCTGTCAAAGTGCCGTTCAGGTAGACCTTCCAATCGTGACCGTACAAGGCGGGATTCGGGATGAACACCAGTTCAATCGTGTTCCACAGGCCGTTCCATTGGGTGTTGCTGTTGGTCAGGCTTACCGTTTCCTGCGAGTTAGATCCATTGGCAGCTTTGGCCGTCAATCGGAATTGATCTAATCCCACGAGGCTACCCATCACTCCGGTCTGGTCCATGTCGCCTTGGGTGAATACCGTTCCGTTCGCATTGAAGGTCAATCCCAGGTCGGCATACTGATGAGGTGCGACCAGAATGATGCGCTTTCCAGGATTACTGGGCAGCAATTCCTCCAATGCACTGCGGGAGTCCATTGGGTTGCTCAAGGCCTCGGAAGTGGTGTCTTCCAATGCATACAAGCCTCCGCCCCACATTTTCCACGACATGCTCCAGCCAGGGTAGCCGATCATGCCATCATCGGTGTAGTGCGCATCGAGGTGCGGCCCTTCCACGATGGCAATGTGCTCGTCCCCACTGAACTGAACGCCACCTGTGTTCCTGGTGTAATCCACATTCTGCGTGGCCCTCAACTGGATGGAGTCGGTGTGCAGACTGAAGAGCGGATCGGAGATGTCCATGGCTTCGCTCCAACGCAGGGTGAGTTCATCGCCTTGCTGATAGAAGCCATCCGCCGGTAAAACAGAACCGTAGAGCTCAGGTCGAATGAAATCCACATAACCTGAGACCACATTGGACAGTTTGGATTGGGCGAATTCATTTTGGCAGAAGCTCTTCGCGCGCAAGTAGACCTCACCTTCATATCCTAGACATTCCGTTCCCGAGAGGTTGCAAAGGGATTCCGCAACCCCAGGAGGCCAGTCCATTTCAATGGTCTCTGGCAGGGCACCTGTGGAGTCCACCACCACGGTAGACTGGGTTCCAAAGGCGTCGACATTGCTCAGGACATTCCATGCAAAGCCGTTTTCGGTGCGGTATTGAACTTGCACAGCACCAATGCCATTGGAATGGTCATCCTGCGGGTTGTTGAGGTCTTGCACCAACCAATTTTTCATGTTGGGAGACGCAATGTCGACTTGAACGGGCAGTGTGGTTTGTGATTCAAATGGACCACTGGTGACTTGGTCTAAAGTGGCTGTCCAGTTGTCATACGGCTCAACCAGACTCAGATCGCTGCAAGCCGGTTCAAAGTCGAGCACCACATTGACGACGTCCTTTCGTAAGGCATCGCACACCGACTTCATGGCTATGGTCAAAGTGTCGAAGTTGAATTGAGGTTGGTCGATGCCGTTGTGTTCAAAAACGATGGGCATTTCATAAGCCCCTCCATCCGGTGCGTTCTCAGACCAGTTGGGTTGGGCGAACAAGGTTTGAGCCGCAGAGCCGCCGGCAATGCTCACGTTGGCCCCCATTTGATTGTCGGTATTGGAGTTTTGCACCACGAACGAAGAACCAGCTCCCCATAGGGGAGGGGACATGTTTCGGAGGTGCAGGGTCATGGCAACGGGTTCGTCCATGGGGGCGTTGGCCAAAACGGTCTTGGCTTCGACGTAGTTGGTTCCATTGGGGTTGTCGTAGGAAATCGAGATATCAGGGACTTCCAGTGGAACCGTTGCAGGCCGGACTATGAACAGTGCGTTTCTCACAGAGTCGTTCTCTGTGAAGATGTCCTCGCACATTCCAGGAGCCACGAACAGTGACCTTTCTTGGGTGGCCAGGGAAAGCTGCGACAATTGATCATAGGAGAGGGACTCTCCCGCAGTCGCGTCCGCAAAGTCCGCTTGCCACTCTTGTTCCCAGACTTCCGTCGCAAAGGCATCAATCGCAACAGCGGCAATTGAAGTCGCAGAAATGATGCCGCTGGCAATGGCGCCTCCGAAGTTGCCACTAGCCGCGTTGTAGGCCGTCGTCGCGACGCCGCTGATGGCCATCATGGCCAGCTGATCTCCAGCTTCTTCGAGAGTAGCCTCGCCAGTTTCGATGGTGGCATCCATGATGGAGTGCAAGCCCCCGTCAATGGCGCTGGCACAGGACAGCCCGTTTTGAATGCCGTTTTCGAGCAAATCTTCGACCACACTGATTCCAGTTTCCGCGCAATCTGCCGCGAGGCCGGCTGTGTTGCCTACAAAATCAGAAGCTGCGTTCCCGGATGCATTGACGCAGTCAGCACCTGCAGGAAGACCAAAGTTCCCACCAAATGCGGCAGCTCCAAAGCCTCCAGTCAGGATGTTTTCGAGCGCGTCAGCATGACAAATCGCTGATGCTTCGATGACATCTCCTGCAGAGTCGATGACGATGTTGATCATCTCTCCCGTGCACAAAGCGACGACTTGGTTAAGCCTGCCCAAGGCATCGAAATGATTGGAAACCAACGTGCCACAATCGCCAGATATGTTCACGATGGCATTGTTTACTGTTCCAAGGAACGTGTTGTTTGCCGCGTCTCCCGAGTTGGCAGCGGCCACCATTTGAGAGAGGTCGAGGTCACGGTTCCAAACGGGCTCAGTGATCTTTCGTGCATCTGTCTGACAAGAAAGCAATGTCGGATTGACGTGATACGAGGAGGGGAGCAATGCGGGATACCATTCTTCAAAGTCTGCATAATCCGCGGCCTCATGGGAGCAAGACGATGCGCCACCAAGCGTCAGGAAAAGCGGACCATTCATCCCTCTTCCGGGAATCACCGCAACGAGGAAGAAGTCGGCCTCATCGTTGTCTGTCAGAGTGTAACTGTATGTGAGAGATGTGGAATTGGATTCACTTTGCTTTCTGGTTTCGTTAAAGACAGACCCTTCCGACCAACCTGATGAGAACCCGGTGGTATTCATTTTGAGTTTAAGGCCTGTCTTCTTCGTTTTGGTGCTGCTCAGAGAGACGCTCTTGGTCTGAGACAACACTTGATTTCGAGACAGGGATTGAGTGAAGCTGGACCCACCACCGCTGAAATTCAGGAAGAAGGGCTCAAAGTCGGCACTCTCCCAAATGGACTGGTCATTGTTGATGGAAATGTCGATTCCCTCAAGAGTCTGGGAATCGAAGTCGAAATCAGACAATGAGTATTGGTTGACTGACGATGCACTGCTCTCCAAGTCTTCCGCCCATGTAGAAAGCTCCTCCACATCGTCAAATTGATCTAGGTTGTCAAAAATGAACTTTCGTGCGTTGAGCTTTTCAAATTCATTTTCCGCAATGATCAATGACCAGGTAGCAATCTGCATGTTGTAATACCGAACCGAATCCAAATCGATGAGGGTCAAATCATCGTTGCTTGTGGCGGAGCGTGCGGCCACGAGATCGGATTCATCGGCCACAAATCGGTAGCCGGGTCCGACACGGTCGTCACCCAGAACGGATTCGTACATGATTCTGCTGAGGTAGGCTTCGCTGAATCCTTGACCGCTCAAGTCCATCTGGTTGATGATGAACTCGACCTGTTCAATGGACATCGCTGTTGCAGGATATTGGTAGCCTTTCGCCAAGGTGCTTGACTGGGTCGGGAAATTGGGATAGGTCGTTTTCATCTCTTCCATCCAGTCCGCATGGAACAACTCCCATCGGTGGTCATCGTTGTTGGCCAGCTTCATGCCCGGAGGATATGACCATGTGGTAGCGCTATTGGATGCGGCGCCAGTGGGCCACTCGTAATAATCCTCATGACTGGTGAAATAGGCATCTCTGGCTGCCTCGAGCATGACGATGTCTACATTCTTGATGGTGTACTCCGTCTTTGAGAAGTAGCTCGCAGGCATGGAAGACTGCTTGACGTCCGTTGCCCAGTGGGGCGTGAAGCCCATGACGTTGCCGGTCGAGATGACCTCCCCATTGCTCCCATTAGTGATTTCCATGAAAGGAAGGGCGTCCGCAAAGCCATCATCATCGAGGTCTCGCCAAACGGCGGCAACTGGACTCACGCGTTCCCCGGCGATGCCCAAGTCAGAAGACATGTTCGCAATCGTGGCCATTTCTGCCACGTGTTCAGTGGGGGCAAAGCCAAACCTTCGGTGTGTGGCCATCGCCGTGTTTCGAACTGTGCCGTAGTAAAGGTCCTGATTCTCACCATACCCATAGCTCTGCGGCGCCGAGGAGGTGGATACGGTTTGAGTGAAATTGAGGTCCTCTGAATAAGAAATGGTCTCATCCTCGGACATCGAGTAAGCATAAGAACGCTCGCCATTGGAGCCAGCTTCCACTTTTATCTCTGAACCAGCTTGGGGTCCGACGCCCATGGGGGCCAAAAGAAGTGCCCCGTTTAGTTGGGTTGAAAGTGCGCCATCGGTTGTTCTGTTTTTGGTGCCTGTGGCTTGGTCACTGAATTGGACATCTTTTGAGAATGCCATTTTGGAGCCTTGGACAATCGAACATGAAGAGCCGTCCCCTGGAGGATCTCTCAAAATGAAGTCGAGTGTCGCATCTGAGGAGATGGGGACAGGCTCGGAAGCGAGATAGCTGCCGACCAACATTCCAGTCAAGCCCTCATGTGTGTAGTAATCATAGTGGAGCATTGGAACTTGGTCCAGATCATCGATGCTCAAAGTCGAAGGAATCACGCCGTCGAATGGGAGCCAGTTGTCGATCTGGACGTCATTTCGAATCAGGGACATGTTCCACGTGCCGGTTGGGATGTACACGCCAGTTGTTCTGTTCTGGTGCGTCGGGTCCGTTGCGATGAACGCATAGGAGACCGTGTCTTGGTTCAGTGTGATCAGTGTATTCTCCGTGTCTCTGGCCAATCCATTGTTGATTTGGATTTGAATGCCATCACCGGACACAGGTTCCTTGCTCTCATAGCTGTAGGAGAGGGTTCCGTTTTGATTGTAGAGTTCGACTTTCACGTCTTGTACCGCACTCATTTGTGTGCAATACATCTTTTTGGAAATGAAAACGGGCAAGCCGGCGCCAAAAGGAACCGCCCCAGATAAGCTGTCATCGTTCTGTGTGACATACTCCTTGTAGAGGTGGAAGTGGGTTTCCAGAGGCAGGACGAACTTCTTATCTCCGTTGGACTCCTTGAGCTCGGTTTCTCCTAGGACATAATTGTCTATGAGGAAGTCTGCATGAAAAGCAGACTCAGCGGTACAAGAATCTCCTCCGTCAGATAAGGCCATCTGGCTGACAGAAAGTTGCAGCTCTGGAGAATACACGAGGTCTTGTCTCAGATAGACATCGTCCACTGTGATCTCATCGTTTGGATTATAATCCGCGGGCATGGCCTCGGCATCGGTTACGCCTTCGTCATCTGGGTAGTTTTGTGCTTGATTCCAAGGCGTCTTTTTTGTGAGGTCCCAGACGGTGGCAATGTTCAGGTCATCTGGATATTGACCATTTTCCATGGCTCCGATGTAGGTATGGAATGCCGCCACCCAAGGCTCCGCTGAGCTGTGATGGTCTGGTTCTTCGAGTGCCCATCCTTCCACGTCGAATTCCTTGAACCCGCCAGTCGCTTCAAAGGCAAAAGCACCTTCTCCTAGATTGTCCCGCGGGGTAGAGATGCGGTAATAGGAAGGGAGAACCTGTGCGTCGTACTGACCTTTTAGATCGGTTGTAATGCGAACTGCAGAGCATCGTTTGTCTTGCGCATAGGTTTCTTGCCCTTCTGCTTTCGTATGCGGAGTGAGCTGGAAGATTGCACGGCCAATGTTGTTGTCACTGTTGTCCCATGCTTGCGACGCCATTGTCATTCCGGTCACCACCCTGCCGATGGTTCTGCGGGTGGTGATGTCAATGAAGGTGAGTTCAGGAGATGCGTCGCCTGAGGCACTGCGCGGCATTGGTCCGGATATGAAGATTTGCTTGCCGCCATTCGATGTGCTGGCAAAGAAATGGTCGTCTTCCGTTCCCGGGTCCACCACATGGGTCATGACCGGTTCAATGGTGTGGGTTCCTCTCGGAACAGTCAATGTGGCACGTCCCAGGGAATCGGATTCAATCGGTTGGTTGTCATCTCCCATGGCCAAAGAGCCGTCAATCATAAACCTGACTCCAGGCACAACGCAGTCCGATGGGGTATAGGTTCCTTCCCCCGAGTAATCATCCTGTCCGGCAAAGAGGTCACGATAACGGACGTCGACTTCCGCCTCGAAAGCGGATTTGTCTACGAAATCCTGATCCTCGCTCAATTGGAGTACGTCTCCAATGAGCGTGGTGCGCTGGGCAGGTTCGAAAATGTGGGTGAACCCGTCAGAAGTCTTGCTCGGTTTGATATCGAAGAAATCGCCTGTTCCCGTGTATTTGATGTTCTCAATGGCGTATTCACCGCCTGCACTTCCATTGCTGTAGGCCCATGCTCCAAGTGTCAAGGGCAGGGGTCGCGGCTGGCTGTCAGCGAAGTAATTGCGGGTGATGTCCGGCACATGGTACCAAGTCGTATCCGGATACTCCACGCTGAATTCCTGGTTGTAGAGCACGGCATTGTGGCTGATCCATCCCTCGTCGTCCTGCTGATACTTGGCGCGGTCATAGAGGATGTTGCCCAACCCCTCATCCGCATCGTACATCATGATGAGGCCCTCGGTGAAGTTCTTCGGATAACGCTGCATCCAGAATTCAGCTGCTTCCCAGCTCCTATATGGAACCTGATAGAATGGCGATCCCGATATGATGCGCTTGTTCTCGTTGTAGGCATAGAATGGGGCCTTCTCCCAAGCACGGATCTCATCATAGAGAATGCGTCCGGAATTCACGAAGTCCGAAATCAAGTTGTCTCCGGAACAAACCAGCTCGCAATCGGTGAATTGGTTTGCGAACGGGTTGAAGTTGCAGGCATCGTAGAGTCTGTTGCAACCCGGGTTGCATTGACCATAAGGCGCTCTGTTGATCGACTTTCTGTTGATGGTCGGCAGCACGTCGGCACCATCGTTGCCGTTGATGACGAGGCCGCCGGCTCCTTCCAACAATTCGGTTCCCACGAACATGGAAGAGGTGACGGTCTCCGTGATTCCGTTGGATCCTCCCGGATGGAGGTGCTTGCCCAGCATTTGGTCTACAAACCTTCCGCCGTTGTCGGGTACCAAAACGGAGGCGAGCTTGGAGAAGGGGATCTCTCCTGCATCGGGTGACAGCCATTCTCCATTATCCGTAGGCATGTTGAGCGCGTTGAATTTGGCGCTCCGCAAGGAGTCCCCTGCGAACAGATTGTAAGAGATGGTATCGGGAAGGACATCCCTCCAAACGGAGACCCGGTGTATGAGGACATCGGATCCGCCCAGCACCAGCGATACCGGATTGAAGGGCTGGTCGGGATTCACTGGAGGAATTACGAATGGCTCCTCAAATTCTGCCAATCCGGAGTTGGCGAAGTCGAAGTGTTTGGGGTTGTTCCACGGGTCATTGTCGGGGTTGTCCAATGGATCGTTGTGGGTGCTCCGCAGGGTGAAGTAACCCTTGGAACCTCCTGATTCATTCGGCAGACCCAGCGCGAGGGTACTGTGGTACCAATGCCCAGGAATGATCTGGAATTCATTGAAGACTTCCTGCTCGGGAATCCTGCGCATGATGCCTTCCGGACCTTGGACCTGGAACTTGGCATTGCCCAGGTTGGTCGGATCATCCAAATCCTCCATGATGCGCATGGTAACCTCCCCGGAGGCATCGTCTCCGATGACCTTGAAGATGTCTCCGAACTTGTAGGTCTCTCCGGGCAGCACATCCGCGGTTCTCCACCAGAATTCATACGTGGCACCAGCGTCCAACGTGTCCTGACCCGCAGTGGTCAAAGGCAGGGTGATGGTGGCGTTGTTTCGGAAATTGACGGAATAGCACTCCGCGCAATCCACCAGCAGGAAATTGTCGATCTGCCCCACTCCGGAAGCCAGGGCACTGTGGG
>JAKMCX010000099.1 GCA_022428285.1 Flavobacteriales bacterium | reverse complement strand
GGATAGGTACAGGAGCCATCATCTTCCGTAGCTGTGGGGTCATAGTTACAGGCCGTGGCATCGTCGCAGCCATCCACTTCGTCCTCATCACAAACCTGGTCCCCGTCTGCGTCGTTGAGGCAGTTGCCATCACAGTCCAAACCTGCCTCTGCAAACTCACATGTCCCGGCATCTGTAGCCTCAGGGTTGTAATTGCATGCTAGCTCGTCTTGGCAACCGACCACTTCGTCCTCATCACAAATGCCGTCGGTGTCGGAGTCGCTCAAACAAGCGCCATCACAATCGACGTAGATGCTGCCGTAGAGGTCGAGCGGTAACTCGCAGGAACCATCGTCGTCTGTTGCCAGCTCGTCGTAGTTACAAGCGGTAGCGTCGGTACAGCCCAAAATTGGGCCACCTGCTCCAAAGTAAAAGGTGTCGCGAAATTCGACAGATCCATCTCCCTCGATGAAGACCTGGCAGTACAATTGACCGCTCAGGTCGCCATCGGTGGTGAACTGCCCCACCAATACGCGCAGGTCATCGCCAGCGACACCGTTGGCGTCTCCGTTCAATGCATACCATGCTCCGCCGATGGCATCGTCAATGGCAATGCTCGCTCCGGCAGCGCCAAAGCCTGGATCGAAGTTGGTAGACCAGGGATTGTCGCCTGATTGGACGACGGACACCGCCGCTTCGCCAGCACCGGCATTGAAGGATTGCTCCAATCCCACGGTGACCCAGCTGTCATAAGGCAGGTCAGGATAGAAAGCGTAGATAACAGGATTTATGCCACCTGGAGTCGCACCGCCCAGTTCAGCATGAAAGAAGCTGGAGGTGGTGTTGACATAAGTTGGATTGGTCGCATCACCAGAAACGGAGGACATGAAGTCCGTCGCATTGTTCATGGTGACGTAAAGCCTCGTACAGCTGTACCCGGTGAGGTCAGTTACGCCGAGCGCACCCACTATAACGCCGAGGTCTTCTGAGACAACTTCGACTTCGAGTGCGTAGCCCTCTGGGGCTGGAGCGGAATTCACAACAACTTGCTGCTGGGAAAAGACGGTGGTTAGACAGCAGAAGAGGGCTGCAACCAGGTTGATGGTTTTGGGCATCATGTCAAGCGTATTTGGTTAAGCGCGGTTAAAATTTCTCCAATGAGAGTCTCGAATTTAATTGCGTTCAAAGCAATAATTGGCCCCACTTACAAAATCCATCCAGGCGAGTGACCACAATCACCTCGTTTCGTCGATGTTTTTACTTATTCTATCGAATCTTATTTTTTTTATATCTCTCTCGTGGGGGATTATCAGGCCTGCAGTTAAGTATTATATATTTCTGCAGGCAAGACCTTACCACCCTCTAGATTATGTCCCGCCGCATGGTCCTGCCCGGAAAGAAATTTTGCTACATTTGCGGCCCCTTTGGGTACCATAGCTCAGGTGGTAGAGCAATGGATTGAAAATCCATGTGTCCCTGGTTCGAATCCAGGTGGTACCACACCCAAAAGACAGGCGGACTTCGGTCCGCTTGTTTCATTTTAGACCTTTTTCAAATGAAGGCTGCATTGGCACTCCCCCCTGAAATCCACGTGGATCCCCAGTTCAAAGCGTTGAGAAACTGGCTGGATGAACACACGCCCACATCCGTCGTGGTGGTGACCGACCCCTTGACCGAAAAATGTTGCCTCCCATTGCTGAATCCTCACCTCCCTCCAGGCACGCAGTTCTTGCGTTTGGGGCAGCACGGGGAAACCATCAAATCCATCGAACATGCCCATGCACTTTGGGACAGCTTTGAAGGCATGGGCATGGACCGGCATGGCCTCGTCATCGCATTGGGTGGAGGAACCATTACCGACTTGACGGCATTTGCGAGCAGCACTTACCTCAGAGGCATCGATTTCTGGCTGATCCCCACCACCCTTCTTTCTATGGTGGATGCTTCGATCGGCGGGAAAACAGGCATCAACTTTCGCGGACTAAAAAACAGGATTGGCACTTTCTCATCTCCGGTGGGGGTCAGCATTCACACTGCCTTCTTGGATACGCTCAATGCCCGTGAAATGTCAAATGGATGGGCAGAGCACATCAAGCACATCCTGCTCACTTCCGCAAGCGCCATGGAATTGCCTTGGGAAAACACCTTGAGTAACGCCCATTCCGATGCATTTGAAGCAGCCATTCTGCATTCTATTGGCATCAAAGCACACATCGTAAACCAGGACGCTTTGGAAACCAACGGAACCCGGAAAACCCTCAATTTTGGACACACTTCAGGCCATGCCCTAGAGTCTTGGGCCATCGCACAATCCGAGGATCTCAAACATGGTGAAGCCGTGGCTTGGGGAATGCGTGTTGCCCTCAAAATGAGCGAACTGCACGCCGGCTGTCCAAAAAGCAAACCCGGAGATTTTGACGGGGTATCTCGGTCGTTGGCAGAGCTCATTCCGCTTCCTTGCGTCCCCCCCGATGCCACGACCCTTTGGGAACGGATGCGCAGTGACAAAAAGAACCTTGGAGACCAAGTAAAGGTGGTGCTCCTCGACGGCCCGGGCTGCCCCAAAATAGATGTGACCGTAGCCCTTTCAGACTTTGAAGAGGCCTTGTTGCAGCTTCCTGACGCCTGATTTTCCTCTGCATCTCTAACCCCGCAGCGCGACGCGGCTCTGCGCCTTAATTTCGCACCATGGAGGTAACCACCCTCGACGTTGCCCATTTACTCGACGGCCAACTGGACGATGTCCCCGCTCAGGCACTCTCAGGATTTGCCGGTATTGAGGATGCGTCCAAAGGCGACTTGACTTTTCTGGCCAACTTGGCCTATGAAGGACACCTCTATACGACTGGAGCGAGTGCCGTGCTGGTATCCAAGGAATTTGTCCCATCAGCCCCAGTGCAAGCCGGTACGTGCTTGATTCGGGTGGACGACCCTTACGCCGCCATGGCCAAACTCATGCAGGCGTTTGGTGGCGGTGAAACCGATCAATCTGCTGAGACTCAAATTCACCCGTCAGCAGTCATCGCCGACTCTGCTGAGATTGGCATGGGTGTGAGCATAGGTGCCCATTGCTATGTAGGCTCAGGCAGCAAAGTGGGCGCCGGAACCAAAATGATGACGGGCAGCATCGTCGGAGAGGGCTGCAGCATTGGCGCTGATGTCATTTTGGGCATGCGGAGCGTCATTGGAGACCAATGCACGGTCGGAGACCATTGCATCCTTCAAATTGGCGCCACCATTGGCGCTGACGGTTTTGGGTTTGCCCCTACTGATTCTGGATTTGAAAAAATCCCGCAACTGGGCAATGTCACCATAGCTGCCGGATGTGAAATTGGAGCAGGCACCACCATTGACCGGGCCACTTTGGGATCCACCGTCCTCGATGAAGGCGTGAAATTGGACAACCTCATACAAGTGGCCCACAACGTCCGGATCGGAAAGCACACTGTGATCGCGGCCCAAACGGGAATCGCGGGATCCACCGAGATTGGGTCCCATTGTATGATTGGAGGCCAGGTGGGCATCAACGGCCACATCAAAATCGCCAACGGCACCAAAGTGGCTGCCAAGAGTGGCATCACAGCGAGCATCACCACTCCCAATCAGGTGATGCAGGGCAATCCTGCCCAGCCCATCCGGAAGCACCAGCACATGCAGCTTGCCATTCGCAAACTCGCGAGGGAATTTACCCGAAGTGGACAGGCTCAAGGTTCAAACAAGGCTGACTCCAAGCCCCGCCTCTGAAATCCGTCAATACCATGAAGAAGGAGAATTTACCAGCACCCAACCAAGCCCCTGTCCAGCAGCGGACTTTGGCGAGCGCCTTCAGCATCGAGGGCATCGGTCTTCATACGGGTCAAACCACAAAGTTGACGGTCAAACCTGCGCCTGCTGACCACGGGTATGTATTTCAAAGAATGGACGCTGAGGGCCAGCCCTTGGTCCCTGCGAATTGCGACCTGGTGGTGGAGACCCGGCGCGGCACAACCTTGGAAAAAGGCGGCATCCGGATCTACACCACCGAACACCTGTTGGCTGCCTTGTATGGCTGTGGCATCGACAACGCTTTGATCGAAATGACCGGCCCAGAGGTCCCCATCATGGATGGCAGCAGCTGGCCTTTTGTGGCGCACATCGAGGAAGTCGGCGCGGTGGATTTGGAAGCAGACCGGCACATCTTTAGGCTGACCGAGTCGGTCACCTATCACGATGGCAAGGGCGTTGAGATGCTGGCGGTACCTCCAGTTCACAATGAATTTCGCGCCACCGTAATGGTGGATTATCACAGCCCCATTTTGGGTACGCAGCACGCCACCATGCACCACATGGGCCAGTTCGTGCGCGAGATCAGCCGGTGCCGGACTTTTGTCTTTCTCAAAGAGGTCAAGTCCCTGCTCGAACAAGGCCTCATTAAAGGAGGTGACTTGGACAACGCCATTGTTCTGGCAGAAAAGGAATACAGCCAGGAAGAACTTGACGAAGTCGCGGCATTGTCTGGGAAAGACAGCCTCAAAGTAGAGCCCGGAAAGATTGGAGTCTTGAACAACACGACCCTGCAGTTTGAGAACGAGCCCGCCAGGCACAAGTTGCTGGACATCGTGGGCGACCTCGCATTGACCGGGTTTTTTGTCGAAGGGCACATCCTCGCAGCCCGCCCAGGCCACGCGGGCAACGTCGCTTTTGCCCAGTTGCTCAAGCGCAAGAAAAATGCCGAAGCCGGCATTCCGCGCTATGACCCTCGGGTGGAGCCGGTGATGGACATTCAAGACATCGAGAACCTGCTCCCGCACCGTTACCCTTTCTTGTTGGTCGACAAAATCATCGAGCGCCATGATGACAGCATCACGGGCTTGAAAAACGTCACCATGAACGAGCCCTTCTTTCAGGGGCATTTCCCCGGCAACCCTGTTATGCCGGGCGTGCTTCAAATCGAAGCCATGGCCCAAGTGGGAGGGATTTTTGCGTTGAGCGGCGTCGAGGATCCTGAAAACTGGTCGACCTACTTCATGAAAATCGACAATGTCCGGTTTAAGCAGAAGGTCGTTCCCGGTGACACCGTCCTGTTCAAATTGCAGCTGGCCAGCCCCATCCGAAGGGGCTTGGTGCACATGACTGGACGCGCATATGTGGGAGACAAGCTGGTCTCCGAGGCGGAAATGCTGGCTCAAATCATCAGGGACCGGGTCCCTTCATCTTCCGAAGCATGAATCAAGCCGAGACAGCGCCGTTGATCTCACCGATGGCATCCGTTCATCCCGATGCCACCATAGGAGAAGGGGTTACCATTGGCCCTTTTGCCACCGTTGAAGCCAATGCCCACATTGGTTCAGAAACGTGGATCGGTCCCAACGCTACCATTCTGTCGGGTTCGCGCATTGGCGCGCATTGCCGGATTTTCCCGGGGGCGGTGATCGGTGGTGTACCTCAAGACCTGAAATACGCCGGCGAAAACACAACCGCTGTGGTGGGCGACCATACCACCATTCGCGAATGCTGCACCATCAACAGGGGCACCACCGACCGGATGACCACAAAAGTGGGTTCTCACTGTCTGCTCATGGCCTACACCCACGTGGCCCACGATGCGGTTGTGGGAGACCACTGTGTCCTGGCCAACAACGCCAACATCGCTGGCCATGTGACCGTGGAAGACTGGGTGATCATCGAAGGTGTTGTAGCGGTGCAGCAATTTGTGCGGATCGGCCAACACGCCTTTGTAGCGGGCGGATCCTTGGTGCGAAAGAACATTCCTCCTTTTGTCAAGGTGGCCCGTGAGCCTTTGAGCTACATCGGGGTCAACGCGATCGGCCTCCGGCGCAGAGGGTTTCCCGACGAATTCGTGCGCGCAGTGGAAGACATATACAGGACCCTTTATATAACGGGAGGCAACATGTCTCAAGCCCTCAAAGTCGCCGAACTGGAATTGCCAGTCAGCGATGCCAAGGAGACCGTCCTCGACTTCATCCGCGCCTCGGACAAGGGCATCGTTCGCGGCCCATTCTGATGCAGGAACTTCCGCTGGCCATCGACCTGAAGCAAGTCGGAAAGCGACACGGCAGACAGTGGGTCTTGCGCAAGGTCGACCTAGAGGTAACAGCGGGCAGTATTCAAGCCATCCTGGGCGCCAATGGCAGCGGTAAGTCTAGCCTATTGAGGATCATGTGTGCCTTTGACAGGCCCAGCGAAGGCGGGCTGACCTGGAACTTGGGAGGCCGGGCCATCAGCGCCATGGACGTCCCCACTCAAATGGCGTATTGCGCACCTGACCAAGGGCTGATTGCCGATTTAGAAGTGGCCGAGCACATTGCATTGCACCAGCGCTTGAGGCGGTCCATCACCGGTACCACCCATCAACAAGTATTGGAATTGGCGCTGCTTTCGGACAAAGGGGCCGTGCGTGTCAGCGACCTGAGTTCTGGAATGCGCCAGAGGCTGGCATTGGCATTGGCCTTTACCACAGATGCCAGTGCCTTGTTCTTGGATGAACCCACATCTCACTTGGACAAAGCGGGCAAGGCTTGGTACCAATCATTGGTGGCCGATTGGCGCCGCGGAAGGACGTTGGTGGTGGCCTCCAACCACGATACTACGGAGTATCCAGGTGCAAATTCCGTGTGGGAATTTGCACAGTCCTAAACAATTTTTATATTCTTAATCCACTCTTTTTCAGTTGTTTAAATCCTAATTCCGCAGATTATTTCGGTTGGAATGCAACCGAAATGAAGCCCCCCCCGTAAAGGAGCCTGAATCCACATAAATCTTTTCAATATGATTCGCTCTTTTTCCCTTCTTCTCGGCCTCTTTGGCCTCCTTCTTCAAACGGCCTCTGCTGCATCTCCACAGGACGACCTGTGCAAGGTTGAGCAAGACCATATTAATACTGCCATCTATATCGACGGTGTGCAGATGACACAAAACCTGAGGACTTGCGCCAAAGGCACCATCTCCATGGTGGAGATCATTGCCAGCGCAGAATTCAATGGTGGTTTTTTCGATGTGGCCATTTTGGACGACACCTTCACGCCCAAGGCCATGCATACCATTACTGCAGACAACTATAACGGCACGAGTTTCGTGCTCAACAACTTGTCGATCCCCACACTGATGAACGAGCAGTTCACGCTGGTCGTCCGCGCCCAAAATGGTGCCTCATGTGTGGTCCCTGGAACGGAGGATGCCGACATGTTTGTAGGCGAGGCCCGCCTCCAAGGTCAATACCTGGCCAAGAACGCCAAGTTCACGCTCGGTGTGCGCAGTGCGACACCTCAATTGAATGAGGCCAATGACGGACGCAAGGCGGACGTTGGAAACATCAACCCTCCCACCAACGCCATGAGCCGCAATGCTGCAGGTCTGGATTTGGACGTTTCAGGAGACTGCCACGCTGCACAGCGCCAGTCCAATGGCGTCCTCAATGTTGTTGGCGGTTCATTTTTGCAGACTTTCTATGCTTGCGATCGTGGACGTGTGGTTGAGGCAAAATTGGCTGCACCATTTGTAAAGCCTGGCTTTGACTATACCTACACACTCGCACATTTCAATGGTGATGTCCTTGCAGAAGGCACGTTCACAAGTGAAGATGTCACCGATGGTGAACTCTCGCTCACTTTTGACAAAGGCAGTGTGCGCAAGGGCCAACAGCTCTCTTTGCGTGTGAATTGCCCAGAAGGCAGCCGCATCGCTTTGCTTGCGAAAGGCGTCGACAACACGGACTTTGGCCGTTTGTATATGAACGGACATACCGTTCCATTTAACATCGCCATGGCCGCTGGACTTGAGTCTGCGACCGCAGAGGATGTGTTGGGCACCGACGACGGCCGCGCTGCACTTTCGTTGACTGCATACCCCATTCCGTTTGGGGATGCCCTCAGCGCGAAAGTCCGGGGAACCGTCCAAGAGGGCGCCCGTTTGCAGGTCTTGGATCACCAAGGCATGCCCATCAAGTCCATCTCGCTGACAGCGGGTCAGTTGGAAGCCCCTGTGCGCTTCACCGACTTGGGTGACCTGCGACCTGGCATCTACAGCTTGCGCCTTTTGAGCGGTCGCCAGTCTGTTTCCATTCGCATCCTGAAAGGATAACTGCTCCATAAACTCCTCCCTGAAAAGGCCGTCTTCACCCGAAGGCGGCCTTTTTTGATTCAAGCCTGATGGGCCGGGCGAAGCAAATCAAAAACGGTCTTCACAGGTGCAAAGGTTCTGGATGGCACCTCTACAAACAAGGTGTTCCAACGTCCCATGGCACCGTTCCACAATCCCGGATGTTCCAAACCAATGAGCGGCTTGCCCGCATGGGATTTGGACACCAGAAAATCCCTGCGGTGGTCCACAAACTCAGCCAAGTCATACGGGACCCCTTGGGTATCGTGCATCAAACAAATGAGGTCAACGGGATTGAAGTGGGTGGCCCCTGCGATGCAATTTCCAATGCGCGGATTGCCCAGGTCCATCTCTGCAGACTCCACAATTTGCGCCCGAAGTGTTCCCTCGTCATCGCGTAGCCAGAAAGGGCCTCCGCCAGGCTCACCTTCATTGCGTACCATTCCCGCCACAAGCATGGGCCGCTCTAGGGCGGAGCGCAGTGCCTCTATGCCGTCAGGCCGCGGATCTGAGGGATGGGCGATGCCCCGACCAAGCCACAACTCAGCGGGCCTTGAATTCCCCTCGTCCAGTGCCTTGACTGCCAATGTCCGGGCCTCGTCAAGCTCCGCAGTGAGGCCCAACAAGGCTTTGCGCCAAGGCAGCACCTCGGCATGGGCTGTGGTGGGACGCACGTTGTCGATGTTTTTGATGCTCACAAAAGCACCGGGATGGGATTGTGCCACATCGCTCAGGTTGCGCAGCAAGGCACCGTGACCGCCGGGGCGAAACAACGGCGTACCATCTTCTCGCAGAAAAGGCCTTCCATCCGTTCCCACTGCCATGGTATCGGTTGATGAATGTTGCACAGACGTGCTCACCGCAACCCCAATTTTTGTGGCCCAACCTTCGATGCGCTCCTTCCACAGTGCGCGACCTTCTTCCGGCAAAGTGAAGTGCACGGGGGGAGACGTGACCCCCGGAAGGGTCGACTTCCATTCGTGCATGTGCTCTTCAAAGGCTGTGCGCGTCTCACCGGGGTATTTGTGAAAGGGAAGCCCGCCTTTGGGCATGTCAGCCAAACCCAATCGGTCCATGATGGCCGCCAACTTTTCTGCTGGCGTATCACAATTCCCGGTAGCTTCTGCTGCGGCAAGAAAAGGGAACCTCTCCCATTGGGCATCGAGCTGTTCCACCGCGGCTTCGTTGCCGGAAGCCAAGGCCTTGAACATCCGACTTGCGGCGCCACTGGCCGGCACCAACCGCACGGCTTTTCCGTGCCCGATGGCACTGCCGCGCTCTGCCAACCGTTGCATGGCCTTTTCAGAAAGCGTTTTAATGCCATCGCCACGCTGACATGGCGCTTGTGGCGCACAATGCGACGGGCCTCCTTGTAAGCGGTCCCATTGACGGTTTAACTCGCTCTGTGAAATGCCGTGCGCGTGAGCAGCATCAACAAATTCTTGGGACAATGCAGAAGGCATGGCGCAAAAATACCGCGCCACGGTGGAAACCTCGCTCTTTACAAATGAACCGTGCGGCCTTTAAGCGCGGTAAAGCCGGCCATCGTTGTGGCGGTCAACAGCCTTATCCTGCCCTTCCGATCCCAACTTTGGGCTGTGCAGCAAACCGCCAGCACGGTCTGAACGCAGGGCTTCAAGGGCGGTGCCGAGTTGGGTCTTGGCACGGGACAGGGCGGCGCTCAGTTCCGCCACATCACCCTCGGTACGGGACAAGTTTTCGACCACCAATACTTCTGTCAAAAGCCGCTGCATACCGAGCATGCCAATGCTGCTCTTGGCTTTGTGTGCCAACGGATGCAGTCCGCCCCATTGACCCGCATCGGCGAGCAGGGACATTTCCGCGAAATACTTCGGCACCTCCTCCTCGAAAATATCGAGAATGCGCAGCACCATGGCATCGTTGCCTTGGAACACCTGCTTGAGGTAATCGAGGTTATAGTGATTCGCGTGCATTGTGGAACCGTGTCGAACAGAATCCGACGTCGGTATTACGGGGGAAACCCCGTTAGGGTTACCGATATTTGCAGCATGTCCCAAAACGATATCCCACGGCGCATTCTTGTGACAGGAGGAGCAGGCTTTATAGGCTCGCACACCGCCGTTGCGTTGACCGAAGCAGGTTATGTGCCTGTCATCGTGGACGACCTGCGCAACAGCCGGCCAGAGGTGTTGGATGGTCTTGAGCGCATCCTGGGCCATCGCGTGGAGTTTCACGCCGTGGACTGTGCAGACGAGGAGGGCATGAAGGCTGTCTTCAAGACCCCCGTTCACGGCGCCATTCACTTCGCGGCGGACAAAGCTGTGGGCGAGAGCGTGGAGGCTCCAGAACAATACTTTTCGAACAACATTGGCGCAACAGCCAAACTGACCCAGATGCTGCGCAAGGCCGGTGTTCAACACCTCGTGTTCAGCTCCTCTTGCACCGTTTATGGCGAAGCCACGGCACTGCCTGTCGGCGAAACTGCGCCCATACAGCCCGCCGCCTCGCCCTATGGATTCACCAAGCAGGCATGCGAGACGTTGCTGGGTTACAGCCACGCTGCCGGACAAGGCGAATTGGGCATCGCCTTGCTGCGGTACTTCAACCCCATCGGTGCGCACCCTTCGGCAGAGATTGGAGAGCTTCCCATCGGAACCCCTGCTAACCTCGTGCCGTTCCTCACACAAAGCGTGGCTGGATTGAGGTCGGAATTGACCGTTTTTGGTGAAGACTATCCCACGGCGGACGGCACTTGCATTCGGGATTACTTGCACGTCTGCGACCTCGCCGAGGCCCATGTAGCGGCCTTGCAATGGCTGGAAGGCCACAGCGGTGCTATGGAAGCCTTTAACCTCGGAACAGGAAAGGGAAGCAGCGTCAAGGAAGTGATCTCTGCCTTTGAAACAGCGACTGGCCGCGCTGTGCCTCACCGATTTGGAGACCGCCGCCCCGGCGATGTCATGGCCATTTATGCCGACGCATCGAAGGCGGAGGACTTGCTCGGATGGCGCACCAAGCGATCATTGGAAGAGTGCCTCGCCGACGCTTGGCGCTGGCAGGAAAAACTCGCCTGACCTTCAGGGTACGCCTCCCCATTCCACAAAAGACCGGACCACTGCAAAACCCAGCAGGAAGCCCAACGCGAGTTCTTTGGGGGTGTGAACACCCAACCGCATGCGCGACCAGCCCACCAGCCCTGCGACCACAAATCCGATGGGCAATACGGCACCCAGTCCGAGGTCGTGCATCATGTTGAAAGACCACAGGGCGCCCAATGCACCCCCTTGGGCCAGCAGGTGCATGCTTACCTTGATCCAGCGGGTCAGCACCATCGCCACTGCCAAAGACCCCATCATGGCCAACACCAGCGCCAGAACCTCCGAAGGGAGAAACACTCCTGGCCGCGTAAGTGCATAGTAACCCAGCACTTGGTAGAACATCACCACAATGAAGGGGATGGTCCGCTCACTGCGCTGCGAGGCCTCCAAATCGCTCAGCGCCCCCCTTCGGTGCAAGGCATAAATAGAAATCGCCGGTGCCAGGGCATTGATCAGAAGAATGGAGGTCACGTACACCATCATCGCCGGCTGCAACCTCAACCAGGGGTCTACCGACCACAACAGCAAGAACAGGAAGAGCGGCACCCACAAAGGGTGCAGCACATAAGAGACCACCAACGCCAAAGTCCGCATCAGAGCTCTTTGCGCAATCGGGCCACGGGAATGCCCAGCTGTTCTCGGTATTTCGCTACCGTTCTCCGCGCGATGCGGTATCCTTTCTCTTGCAAGACGTTCATGAGCTTCTCATCGCTGAGCGGCTTGCGTTTGTCTTCCGCGTCCACGGCTTCTTCCAAAATCTTCTTGACCTCCCGGGTCGAGACTTCCTCTCCACTCTCTGTGGTCAGAGACTCGCTGAACAGCGATTTGAGCAGGAAAGTCCCGTAAGGGGTTTGGACATACTTGGAATTGGCCACCCGCGATACTGTGCTGATGTCCATGTTGATGCGGTCCGCAATGTCCTTGAGGATCATGGGCCTGAGTTGGGTCTCGTCGCCGGACAGGAAATAGGCCTCTTGCAAATGCAGGATGGCCTGCATGGTCACGCGCAACGTGTTTTGGCGCTGCTTGATGGCGTCAATGAACCACTTGGCCGCATCGACCTTGCGTTTCACAAAAGTGATGGCTTCTTTCTGGGCGCGGTCGGGCGCTTTCGCCGCCGCATAGCCCTGCATCATGTCGCGGTATTCGTTGGAGACCTTCAACTCCGGAGCGTTGCGCCCGTTGATTTGAAGGCGCAGCTCGTCTCCTTCTACAGACACATGAAAGTCTGGAACAACCGCTTGAATGGGGCGGGCGTTGTCGGCACCTGAATTGCCGGGCTTGGGGTTCAACCGTGTGATTTCGGCCATGGCTGCGCGCAGGGCATCTTCCCCCACATCGAGCCTGGCCACGAGCTTGTCGTAGTGTTTTTTGGTGAAGGCATCGAACTGCTCATCCAAAATCCGCTTTGCCAAAGCCAGGCCTTCACGGGCGTCAACGCCGGCCACCTCCAATTTCCGATCGAGCTGCAGCACGAGACATTCCTTGAGGTCGCGCGCACCAACTCCCGCCGGATCCAGCCGCTGCACGATGGCCAACACCACCTCCAGCTCCTCCTCGGTCACTTCCACGCCTTGGCCAAAGGCCAAATCGGAGGAAATCGCATAGAGGTCCCTTCTGAGGTAACCAGCCTCGTCCAAGTTGCCAATCAGAAACGCGGCGAGCATGCGCTGCCGGTCCGTTACAGGTTGGAGTCCCACTTGCGCGGCCAAGCGGTCCGAGAAAGTTTCTCCTGCCCCAAATGCTGTGTCTCTGTCCTCGTGTTCTGCGTGGTTGTTGACCGCGTAACGGTACCCCGGCGTGGGGTCATCGAGGTAGGCATCAAAGTCAAAATCGTCGCGGGTTTCTCCGCGGTCATCATCCAATCCGTCTGCCGTATCCACTTGCGCCTCTTCCTCACGGCCCTCCTCCAAAGCGGGGTTGGCCTCGAGTTCCTCTTTGATCCGCGCCTCCAGCTCCAAAGTGGGCACCTGCAACAGCTTCATCAACTGAATCTGCTGTGGACTCAGCTTTTGTTGGAGCTTTTGTTGAAGGCTTTGATTGAGCATATGATGTTAACGCAGGCCACCGGGGTGGCAGTATTTAGAATTCGGCGTTGAGCGGGGTCCTTGGAAATGGAATCACGTCTCGGATGTTGGTCATTCCAGTAGCAAACATCACCAAGCGCTCGAAACCGAGTCCAAAACCGGCGTGTGGGGCCGTTCCGAAACGTCGGGTGTCGAGGTACCACCACACATGGTCTTCTGGAATGTTGAATTCTGCGCATTTCTGCTGCAAGCGGTCCAGCCGCTCCTCGCGCTGGCTGCCGCCTACAAGCTCTCCGATGCCAGGAACCAATACGTCCATGGCTGCCACTGTCTTGCCGTCGTCGTTGGCCCGCATGTAGAAGGCCTTGATTTCGGCCGGGTAATCGGTCAAGATCACGGGCTGCTTGAACTTCTTTTCTACCAGCCAGCGCTCGTGCTCGCTTTGCAAATCCACCCCCCACTCTACTGGATACTTAAACTTCTTCTTTTTGAAGGGCTTGGAATTGCGAAGCAGGTCAATCGCTTGGGTGTAGGTGATGCGGATGAAGGGGTTCTCTGTCACAAAGCGCAGGCGCTCGATGAGCCCCATTTCATTGCGCTGATCGGCAGGAAGTTGCTTCTCGGCATCGGCCTCGCGCTTGGCCAAAAACTCCAGCTCTGCGGGATAACGTTCCAACATGCGGGTCAAGACAAAACGCAGGCAATCCTCTGCGAGGTCCATGTTGTCGTCCAAATCGTTGAACGCCACTTCGGGCTCGATCATCCAGAACTCCGCCAAGTGCCGGGAGGTGTTGCTGTTTTCGGCGCGGAAGGTGGGACCAAAGGTGTACACTTTGCCCAGCGCCATGGCCCCCAACTCAGCCTCGAGCTGGCCACTGACGGTCAGGTTGGCGGCTTTGCCAAAGAAATCCGCACCGTGGTCAACGGCCCCATCCTCTGTGCGGGGCACATTGTCGAGGTCCAGTGTGGTCACCTGAAACATCTCCCCTGCGCCCTCGGCATCGCTGCCGGTCACAATGGGCGTGTGCAGCATGTTGAATCCGTTCTGATCGAAGTACTCGTGGATGGCGTACTGCAAACCATGGCGCAGACGGAACACCGCATTGAACGTGCTGGTGCGGAACCTCAGGTGGGCCTTCTCGCGGAGAAATTCCATCGTGTGCCGCTTCATCTGAATGGGGTACACTTCTGGGTCTGCATCCCCGAGGACCTCCAGCTTCTTGACCTCAACTTCTGTTGCTTGGCCCTTGCCCTGGCTTTCGATCAGAACACCAACGGCTGAGATGGCGGCCCCGGTTGTGAGCCGCTTTCGCAGGTCCTCGCTGGTATTTTCACGGTCGACCACCAGCTGCAGATTGGACAAGCTGGACCCGTCATTGATGGAGAGAAATTGGTCATTCCGGAATGTCCGGACCCATCCACAAACGGTCACCTCCTCCCCTGCGAGGGCGGTGTCGAGCAATTGGGAAATCGTATGGCGCTTCACTTTGGCGTCTTTTGAAGAACTGCAATCACTTTATTCCGGAAGTCTTCCGGCTGCATTGCAAAGATGCGGCGATTCACACCTTAAATGGCGCGTTGTTGATCGTCGCTAGAAACCACCCCATCACGAAGGCGAACGACACGGTGGGCATGGGCGGCAATGTCCTCTTCATGGGTCACGACGATCACCGTATTGCCGGCCGCGTGGATTTCCTCGAAAAGGGCCATGATTTCGACCGACGTCTTGGTGTCGAGGTTGCCTGTGGGTTCGTCCGCCAAAAGCAGGTCTGGCCGGTTCACCAAGGCCCGCGCCACAGCCACCCTTTGGCGTTGTCCCCCCGAAAGCTCATTCGGCTTGTGGTCCATCCTGTCGCCCAAACCGACCTGCTTCAAAACGTCTTGCGCCCGGGCTGTGCGTTCGGCCGCCCCCACGCCGGCATACACCATGGGCAGGGCCACATTTTCGAGCGCCGTGTAGCGCGGCATCAGGTTGAACGTTTGGAATATGAACCCTATGCGGCGGTTGCGGATGTCCGCCAAGGCGTCGTCATCGAGCGTACCCACATCCTCCCCGGCGAGTTCATACCTGCCTGATGTTGGGGTGTCCAAACAGCCCAGCATGTTCATGAGGGTCGACTTGCCCGATCCAGATGGCCCCATCAACGCGGTATACTCTCCTTTGGCTACATCCAATGACAACCCCCTCAAGGCATGCACTTGCTGGTCGCCTACCTGGTAGGTCTTCCACACATCTTGTACCTGAATCAAAGCTGGCATGATTCAAAGAAACGGCACACGCACCGGTCTTTTCCCCTCGTGCGCTGTCCAGAGCGCACGATAAAAATGAATAAGCCTTTAATTTACGTTTCGAACGTCCTTTTGCGCCCACCAACACCAAGCACATGCGCCTCTGTCAAATTCTGGTTTTATTGTTCTTGGGCGCTTGCACCTCTGCTTGGACTCAAGTCCAGGTAAACAGCACGCTGACCGTAGAATCCTACGTCAACGACATTCTTCTCGGAGAAGGCATTGAAGCGAGCAACATTGAACTCACCGGAAGCCCTGTTCAAATTGGTCAAATCTTGGGTTTTGACCCGGGTGAATTCCCCATTACTGAAGGACTCATCCTCAGCACCGAAGTGGCATCTAACCCGGCCAACATCAACATGGGCTGTCAAGAAGATGTCATCGATGATGGCCTGGAAGTATCCGGAGATGCAGACCTGCTCAACATCGCCAACAGCGTTCCTGGCCTGATCGGGCAGAACTTCAGCGTGAGCTCCGTCAATGACATCTGCGCCATTGAGTTCGATTTCGAAGCCACGGGAGACTCCATCCGTTTCAATTATGTCTTTGGATCCGACGAGTACCTCACTTGGATCAACACACAGTACAATGACATTTTCGGGTTCTTCTTGGATGGACCAGGGATTGACGGACCTTATCTCAATGATGCCATCAACTTGGCCGAAGTCCCCGATTCCGACCCACAGTTGCCCATCACGATCAGTTCGGTCAACAACGTGACCAACTCAGAATTCTACATCAACAACAATCCCAATTCTGTTTTGTGTCAGAACGGCTACACCGTTCTTATGACGGCGAAAAGCCCCGTCATTTGCGGCGAAACCTACCACATTAGACTTGCCATTGCCGACGGTACGGATACAGCGCTGGAATCCATCGTGATCCTGGAATCGGGTTCTTTCCAGTCCAACGGCGCCACCATCGAGGCGTCTGCGAGCATCGGGGACTCCCCGATATTTCTGGGAGACACTGTTGTGGTCGAAGGCTGCAACGAAGCCGCCTTTACGGTGATCCGGCCCGTGACCACTTCGATCGACACCCTCGACATCTTTGTTTACGGCACGGCAGAAGAGGGGGTTGACTTCGCCACCTTGGACACCACCATCATATTTCAGGTGGGGGAAAATGAGCAGCAAATCCCCCTTGACGTTTTTGCCGACGGCATAGAAGAAGGGCCAGAAACGGTGACTTTGGAGTACCTGTATGTCAACTTGTGTGGGGACTCTACCCTGGTCGCCGCCACCCTCGTCATTCAAGACCCTGACCCGCTGTTGGTGCAAGTTCCAGACGAAGTGGCGCTGTGTCCACCCGTTCAAATTTCCGCGACCGTCATTCAGGGATATGCCCCCTTTGGATACCTCTGGAGTACGGGGGACACCACGACCTCCATCCAATACGAAGACCTCGAACCCACGACCATTTTCCTGACCGTGACGGATGTCTGTGGAGACTCTACCGTGACCCCCATTGACTTGGTGAACCCGACGCCACTCGAAGTCGAAATCATCCAAGAAAATGCGCCTTACTGTCCAGGTGACCCAGTGTCACTGGGAACCGATGTGGTTTCTGGGAGTGGCGCTGTAGACTGGGATTGGTCCGGCAACGTCGACAATTCTAATGGTGGCAATGCCAATGTGAGCCCGAGCACCAATGAGACCTTCACGGTCAGTGCGGAAGACGCTTGCGGGCAAACCGATGAAGCCGACTGGACCGTAGTGGTGCCCACCTATGAACCCATCGTCAGTGCCGACGCCACTTTCTGCCTCTTCCAACAAGGCGTCTTGGGCGTGGACGGCGGGACCCTTCTGTATACTTTTTCGGGACTTGACGGCGTGCCATTGACCGCAGAAACCGATTCCAATGTGGTGTTTACCAACGGAACCGGAAGCATGTATGTAGGCGGCGGCAACACCACCATCACCGTGGTCATCGAGGACGAGTGTGGCAATACGACCGATGTCGATGTGACCGCTGAAGCCTGCGAGACCATCATTCCGAACATCTTTACCCCAAACAATGACGGGGAAAATGACCGTTTTGTGATCGAGGGGATCGAGGGCTATCCGGGCAGCAGCATCAGGATCTACAACCGATGGGGAGGCGAAATTTTCTACGACGAGAATTACGACTCCACTTGGGATGGTGTGGGTGCCGCCGATGGGACCTACTACTACATTTTTGACCGCAACGACGGCACCAGTTTCCGCGGAACGGTGCAGCTCATGCGGGAGCGGCAGTAAAGGTTCAATGCCCGTTTAGGCGCCGATCAAACTGCTTCCGGTCATCTCCTCTGGTGATTCGATTCCCATGAGATGCAACACCGTAGGTGCGACATCCGCGAGAATTCCATCCCTCACAGAACGTGCTTCGGGCTCGATGACCACCACAGGGACCAGGTTGGTGGTGTGTGCCGTGTGGGGTGTTCCATCACCGTTGCGGGCGTACTCTGCATTGCCATGATCGGCAATGATGACGAACCGGTATCCCGACGAGCGCCCTGCTTCGAGCACCCGAGAGAACTGTCGGTCCGTTTCTTCGCACGCCGCCACAACGGCCTCAAACACTCCTGTGTGGCCCACCATATCGGGATTGGCGAAATTCAAACACACGAAATCGGGCGCAGCGTCTGAGCCCATCGCACCGATGGCCGCATCGGCAACGCCTGCCGCACTCATGGTCGGTTGAAGGTCATACGTGGGCACTTTTGGAGAAGGCACCACAGCGCGCTTTTCACCTGGGAATTCCTGTTCCCGCCCTCCGCTAAAGAAGAACGTCACGTGCGGGTATTTCTCGGTCTCCGCCAAACGCAGCTGTGTACCCGAAGCAGCCGAGACGGCCTCTCCCAAGGTCATCTCCAAGTTGGGTTTGTCGTAGAGCACCTCGACGCCCGTGAACCGCTCGTCGTAGTTGGTCATGGTCACATAGTGCAAGTCGATGGGAGCCATCCCTTGCGCGTCGAAGGCCTCTTGGGTCAAGGCTGTTGTGATTTGGCGACACCGGTCCGTCCTGAAATTGAAACAGAACACCACGTCGCCCGGACGCAGCAACCCGTCGACCCCTTCCATCACGGCGGGCTCCACGAACTCGTCTGTCGTGCCTGCCCCATAGGCGTCTTTCATGGCCATCGCCGCGTTTTCAAACGGCTGGCCCTTGCCGTGAACCATGGCGTGGTATGCTTTGGCAATGCGCTCCCACCTGTGGTCTCGGTCCATGGCCCAGTAACGGCCGCACACTGTCGCAATGGCCGCGCCCGTCTCTTCGCACACTTCCTCCAATTCTTGGAGGTAACCCGCACCCAACTTTGGAGCTGTATCGCGGCCGTCTGTAAAGGCGTGCACCACCACATCTGGCACTTCGGCATCGGCAGCAATGCGAAGCAAAGCATGAAGGTGTTCTTGCTGGCTGTGCACACCGCCTTTGCTCACGAGTCCCATCAAATGCAAGCGGCGTCCGGGCTCCTTGGCCCGCGCCATCGCCTCTTGCAAGGTCGGCTCAGTCGCCAATGAACCGTCGGTAACCGCCCGGTCAATCCGCAGCAAGTCTTGGTAGACGATCCTGCCGGCCCCGATGTTGAGGTGGCCCACTTCGCTGTTGCCCATTTGTCCCTCGGGCAATCCAACTTGCTCTCCGTGTGTGGTCAATCGCGCGTGGGGATGATCCGCCATGACCCCGTCAAAACATGGGGTGTGCGCCATGTGAACGGCATTGTTGTCGTTGGGCAGACCGATTCCCCAGCCGTCGAGAATGATGAGAGC
This sequence comes from Flavobacteriales bacterium, assembly GCA_022428285.1. GTDB lineage: Bacteria > Bacteroidota > Bacteroidia > Flavobacteriales_D > Sanyastnellaceae > UBA8752. Next base: position 44,645 of record JAKMCX010000099.1, on the reverse strand, counting down.
AGTTTTATCCATTGCGGCGCGAAGGTACCCTCTGAAAAGGGCTGCTGCACTTTTGGGATTCAGGCCCTTTGGCGCCACGACACCCTCGCTGCGCCATCCCGGGGTCCGGCTGCTGCATCTGGGGTCAAGATCCCCATTCGAAACAAGTCCAAGGCTGCCATTTTAGGATCTGAAGCCAACCGAAGCCAAGCGGCATGCATGTCCACGGACCAGCGGATGTCGTCGACCACCACCAAGCCATTGGGCGCCAACAGAGGTTGAATCTTCCGCCATTGGTCCATGAGGATTTCACCTTCGTGACAACCGTCAAGGAAGACCAAGTCAAACGGCCTTTTGGCGGCAATCACTGCAGGCAGGGTCTGTTCAAACGGACCGGTTTCGACGCGAACATCCATTCCTGCATCGGAGTGTCGCTGCAACCTGCGTCTTGTCCAATCGGCCAAAGAAGCGCTGCCCTCCAAACCCAGATAGGAGGAACCTTGTGGAGCACCAGAAAGCAGATAATCTCCTCCAGACCCCAAACAAGTGCCCAACTCCAAAATGCGCACCGGATTGCGCCCGCCAACCCCGGCTGCCTGGGCCGCCGCCATCAACCACTGGCCTTTGCGGGGGTCCGAGGAAGCCGATTTGGCCATGCTGGATACCGAAGATTTTCTCAATCTTCCCTCCGCCGGACAACCCGCTCCGAAATCGCGCAACTCCACCACATCCTCCGTCTTTCTGAGCGCCCGCTCCACCCTCTTTATTTGACTGAAAACCTGAGACTTGCGTACGCCTCTCCATGCCGCGACATACGGTGAAAACAGGGCCTCTGAGACGCGGATTTTTTCCAGCCTACCCCACCCTACAAGCCATTTCGACCAACCCCGCAATCCGGATGTGCGATTCATGTCGGCAATTTCGGACTTCCTTGCCCTATTTTTGCACCTCTTAAGGGCGGTTAGCTCAGCTGGTTCAGAGCACCTCGTTTACACCGAGGGGGTCGGGGGTTCGAGTCCCTCACCGCCCACCAAGGCACCCCGTTGCCAAAACAGTGCGTATCTTAAGGAAGGATATGTTTGCTAGAGACCGTCGTAAGACCCAGAAGAATTGCTTCCGAGCCCAGGGGCTTGGTTTGTTCTTGTCTCACTTGAATGATGCCGGCAGCATTGCCGCCCTTCAAGGTCCTCAGTCAGCTTTGCGTTTTTAGTCACCCCTTGCAGACAGCATTCAATGATGAGAATACTGCCCGAAACGAAGTCCCCCTTAATGCGCATCTCATTCTTACTCGCTCTGTTGCTCCCCCTCTCCGCCTTTGCCCAAGGTGAAAGTGAGCACGACATCGCCTATGAATGGATTGAAGTTCAGCTCAAAGGAATCCGTGTGGACTTTGCCCGTCCGCCCATTCACGCCCGGAACTTGTACCACGTTTCTCTGGCGATGTACGACGCATGGGCCGCCTATGATGACGTGGCCGAAACGGTACTGCTGGGAAAAACACTGCACGGATACACTGCCGAGTTTGATGGCATTTCAGAGTCCATCCTCCCCTTCCTGAACATTCCTGACGCCCGAAAGGAGGCCATCTCATATGCGGCTTACAGGGTGTTGACCCACCGCTACGCCTCCTCTCCAGGGGTGGTCACGGCGCAGGCCCGTTTTGACTCTCTGTTCACAGCGAACGGATTTGACCCTTCCCTCACCTCTACCAATTATGTGAACGGCTCCCCAGCCGCCTTGGGAAACTACATCGCCGAACAGGTCATTGCTTTCGGGATTCAAGATGGTGCCAACGAAGTCTTCGATTACCTCAACGTTTACTACGAACCGTTCAATGACCAACTCGTGGTCTCTGACCCGGGAAACCCGACGATTGCGGACCCCAACCGTTGGCAGCCTCTGGCCATCAATGGTTTTGTGGACCAATCTGGCCAAGTATTGGACAGTTCACCCCCTTTCCAAAGCCCCGAGTGGGGTTGGGTGGCACCCTTCGCGCTGGAAGACACCCAAATGGTCCTGAATGAGCGCGATGGAGAAACGTGGCCCACTTGGTTGGACCCCGGTGCGCCAGTCTACATTGGAGGCGATCAACCTGCCGATGCGGACAGCATGTACAAGCATCACTTCGCGATGGTCAGCATTTGGCAGTCCCACCACGATCCTTACAATGGCGTCATGGTCGATGTCAGTCCCGCCAACATTGGAAATGCCCCTGCATTCCCTGAAAGCCTGTCCGATTATGGCACATTCTACAACTACCTCGATGGTGGAGACGCAGGATTGGGCCATGACCTCAACCCCGTTACGGGACTCCCTTATGAGGAGCAATCAGTCCCTCTGGGCGACTACTCGCGCATCCTGGCCGAATTCTGGGCAGATGGACCCGACAGTGAAACACCACCTGGCCATTGGTTTAGCATTTTAAACGAGGTGATGGAACACCCTGAATTCACCTACGATTGGATGGGCGAAGGCGATGAAATCGATCCATTGGAATACGAGGTGAAGGCTTACCTCACCCTAGGTGGTGCGGTCCACGATGCTGCCATCGCTGCATGGAGCGTCAAGGGGTATTACGATTACGTGCGTCCTGTCTCTGCCATCCGCTACATGGCAGGCCAAGGTCAATCCTCGGACCCTGCGCTGCCGAGCTACAGCCCCAGTGGAATTCCACTGTACCCTGGATTTATTGAGTTGATTGATGACACCGACAGCCTCGCGGGCACGGGAGGTGAAAACATCGGTAAAATCAAGGTCTTTACATGGAAAGGGCCGGACTACATCGACACATATGAAGCCGAGAACGGCATCGAGGTACCCGTGGATACGACCGGCAACATTTCTGGTGCGGGCTGGATCTTGGCCGAAAATTGGTGGCCATATCAGCGGCCCAGTTTTGTGACCCCTCCCTTTGCGGGATACGTTTCGGGGCACTCCACCTTCAGCCGCTCTGCGGCAGAAGTGCTGACTGCCGTTACCGGCGACCCCTATTTCCCGGGTGGCATGGGAGAATTTGAATGCCCCCAAGACGACTTCTTGGTCTTTGAAGTGGGCCCCAGCGTTGACGTCACCTTGCAATGGGCCACCTATTATGACGCTTCGGACCAGTGCAGCCTTTCTCGAATTTGGGGAGGCATACACCCCGTAACGGATGACATCCGCGGACGTCAAATGGGCATCGTTTGCGGCACCCAATCCGTAGCGTTGGCCAACTCATACTTCGATGGATCCATCAACAACACCTGTGGCTTCGGGCCATACGGCGGGTGCTTGGGAGACCTCGATGGCGATGGCGAACAAACCGTGGAAGATGTCCTGTACATGCTGGCCAACTTTGGCAACATTGGTCCTCACCCTGCAGACATCGACCTGGATGACCTCGTAGGCACCACGGACTTGCTGATCCTGCTCGGAATCTACGGATGTCAATGCCCTTGAGGGCCTCCGGCATCTGATTCCAAGGCGGACAGCGCTTCGCCCACCGTAAACACGCTGCCAATCACGGCGACAAGCTCGTCTGCCCTGCGGTCTTTCATGGCCTGCAGCAATGCTGCTCCAACGCTGCTGTATACATCTCCAGTGCGACCTGCACTGTCCGCCTTGCGCTGCAGTTCGGCTGCACCCATCGCCCTTGGAATATCCGCCGCGCTCCAATAGTGCTGCTTGGCCTCAGGGAGGCATCTGAGCGCTTCAGACACGTCTTTGTCGGCAACGGTGGCAAACACGATGCGCAATGGACGCTTGATGGCTGCCAGGGCTTTTCCTGTGGCCGTGAGCCCTTCTACGTTGTGGGCACAATCCAGAATGACGTCTTCATTCCACCGGTGCCACCTTCCCCGCAGGCCCCAAGCCGAAGGCCCTCCGACCAGAACCTCTTCGTCGCTGTCTTGGCTGCCCAGCAACGACAGTATGCGCCGCGCCACTGCAGTATTCCTCTGAAGCCACTCCGGCCCATCCATTGGTGCGGTTCCCGGTAGCCCATCGTACACTTCGACCCCGAGCCGCATGGAACGCTCCAAAACCACAGAACGGGCTTCAGGCGGCAGCACCCCCACAACGCATGGTACTCCTTCCTTGAGGATGCCCGCTTTCTCGCCGGCAATGGACCTCACATCGGGCCCCAAAAACTGCTGATGGTCCAACCCTATGGAAGTGATGGCCGTCACGAGCGGTGCAGGAAAGATGTTGGTTGAATCCAGTCGACCTCCCATACCTGTTTCCAACACCACTACATCTGCGCCCTTGCTGCTGAAATGGCAGAGCGACATGGTGAACATCAGTTCGAAAAAACTGGGCTGGTGTGCGTCCCAAATGGACCTGTGGTCCTCCACAAATGCGGTGAATTCCTGCTTGGAAATCAGGACGCCATCTATCCGAATGCGCTCGCGGGGATCCGACAAATGCGGAGAAGTGTAGAGCCCCACCTTCAGGCCCCGTCGGGTCAGCGTCGCTGCCACTGCATGGCTCACCGAACCTTTGCCATTGGTTCCTGCGATGTGAATCACTTTCAGGCCCTTCTCAGGGTGTCCGAGGGCGGCACAAAGACCGTGGGTTTTGGCGAGGTCAATTCTATAACGCACCGGACCGGTCCGCTGAAACATGGGCAGCTGTTGGTACAGCCATTCCAAAACCTCATCGTATTCCATGGCCCAAACTTATTGCGTCAAGGCGGTCATCCACAGGTCTTGCAGATTACTGCAATTCGAAATTGAACTGAATCCAGCCGATGCGCGTCGGCTTGGTTGGGTGGCTGCTAAACTTGGCCGTCAAGGCCGCCTCTTTGGCGAGGGCCACCAGCCGGCTGCTCGATGTTGTGCTGTTGGCCGCATCAAAACGGGCATCGGTCACCGCCCCTGATTTGTCGACATAGATTTTCATTCTCACCACCCCCTCTTCGTCCGGTTTCCTGTCGAGGTTGGGTTCACCGACCATGGTGCCTCCTTCCAAAAAGCTGTCCCCGAATTCACCAGAAACAACCCCGGTGCCTTCAATCTGCCCGTCCTCAGCGCCGCTGTTGCCGGTGCCTTGTTGTTGTCCCTCTGAACCTCCGCCACCGGAATTGCTGAACATCTGATTCAACGCATTGGACAGGTCATCGGAAATCTCGGGGTCTGGATCCTCCACTTCTGTGGGGGTTTCTACAGGTTCTTCTTGCGTGGGCACATCCACTTCGCTGACCTCTTGGGTCTCGATGGTCTCCACGGGGGCCACTTCTTCTGCAGTCGACTCACTGACCTCTTGTTCCACCACTTCTTCGACTTGCTCCGAAGGCACCTCGGTCTCGCGGTCACCTCCTGCTTCCTCGACGTTTCCGAAATCCGCCATGCCCACCGCGACGAATTGCTCGCCCGGCGGAGGCGTCACTTCTTGGAAAGCCACAAAAAAGAAGCAGGCCGCCAGAATGGCAGCGTACGTTACCGTGGACAGCACGGCAGCGCGGCGGCGCTCCTTGCGTTCCAGGTCTTCCTGGTGGCGGTTCCAATCAAATCCTGACATCTCCAGGTTTAGCGGGTGGGTTGAGCCCCGAGCATGACTTTCCAGTCGTTGGCCTTGGCCAAGCCGATGACTTCGACGGTCTGTCCAGTGGGAACGGCTTGGTCTACCTGCAAATACAGCACCGGATCGGCCTGATCAGAGAACTTCACCATCAAGGCGGGCTCAATGTCAGCCCGTGCAATCGCGACCCCGTTGAGGTAATAACTGCCATCGGGTTTGATCGACACCGTCAGCCGAGAGCTCGCACTGCTCGTGCCCTTGCTCTGGGGAAGGTCCACGTTGACCCCGTTCGACACCAACGTCGACAGGATGATGAAGAAGATGAGCAGGAGGAACACGAGGTCCGTCATCGAGGACATGTTGCCCCCGGACTGCACTTGGTTGCGCTGTGAGAGGTTCATCAGCGGGCGGGTTCCTCGAGAATGTCAATGAATTCCAATGAGCTGGCTTCCATCTTGTGGATCACCTTGCTCACCCGGCTCACCAGGTGGTTGTAAGCCATGTAAGCGATGATGCCGACGATCAGGCCGACGATGGTCGTGATCATCGCCTGCTTTGTCCCCGAAGAGATGTCGTCTACGCGCACCATGCCCGCACTTTCCATGTCGAGGAAGACATTCACCATGCCGATGACCGTTCCCAAGAAGCCAATCATGGGAGCGGCACCTGCGATGGTAGCCAAGGTGCTCAAGTTGCGCTCCATGCTATAGATCTCGAGCTTGCCCACGTTTTCGATGCTGGTCGAAATGTCTTTGAGCGGTTTGCCAATGCGGGCAATGCCTTTGTGCAGCATGCGCGCGATGGGGGTGCCGCTTTGCTCGCAGAGGTTGCGCGCAGAATCGAGGTTCCCGGCCGACAGGTAATCCTTGAGTTTGGCCATGAAATCCTTGTCCTCTTTAGAGGCCTTGCGGATTGCCATGGACCGTTCAAAGAAGATGAACAGCGCGATGAAGCTCATGATGGCCAGCGGCAGCATGATGTACCATCCACCCGAGATGAGCAATTCCATAATGGAGACATCGCGCGTAACGACCTCACCGGAAGCGGCCATCGCATCTGCTCCAGACCCGGGGTCTTGGACAGTGGTGCCGCCGAGGGTCAGGTCCTGGATGCGCATCAGGACGAAGGAGGGGATGTGGGTTGCGATCATGACGTGGGCTTGAAGTCCAACGCCGAAGGTCGCGGTTTCAGTATGCCGCTTGCGATATGCCCCGCGCGTGTTTCCACCCGCGCGGTGTTCACACTTGCGCCCTTAGGCGCCCAAGCCAAACATGAGCCAGTAAACTCCCGCACCTGCGAGGTAACCAGCAATGGCCAATAGGCTCATGCGCTTGAGGTACCAGACGAAGTCGATTTTCTCAAGCCCCATAACGGCCACACCTGCAGCACTGCCAATGATCAGTGCACTGCCGCCCGTTCCAGCGCAATAGGCGAGAAACTGCCAGAACAAGCCGTCTTGAACGAAATAGGCCAACCACTCAGTGGCCCCAGGATCGGCGATGGGGTACATGCCCATGCTCGCTGCCACCAGCGGCACATTGTCCACAATGGCCGACAGCAGTCCGATGGCGATGTTGATGAGGTAGACATCGCCCAAGGTGTTGCGCAACCAATCGGCGGTCAAGATCAAATGGCCCGCTTCCTGCAAGGCAGCGACGGCCAACAGAATGCCCAAAAAGAACATCACGGAGGCCGTGTCAATTTTGCGCAGGACACCGACCACACTCAAGGTCTTGCGGTCTTGGTCATTCTTGGACCGGTGCAACACCTCTGTCGTCAGCCACAAAACGCCCAAGGACATCATCATCCCCATAAATGGAGGCAAATGGGTGACCGTCTTGAAGATGGGAACAAAGAGCAATCCACTCACTCCCATCGCAAAAATGAGGTTGCGCTCCCCTTTGGTAGTGGGGTCTGAATCCTCATCGGGATCGAGCAACTTGGGGCGCTCTACCTCCCCCTTCATGCGGATGGACATGATGGTGAGTGGCACCACCATGCAGACGATGCTCGGGAGGATGAGGTTGGTTACGATGACCGGCGTGGTCAATTGGCCGCCAATCCACAGCATGGTGGTCGTGACGTCTCCGATGGGAGACCAGGCGCCACCGGCGTTGGCACAAATGATCACCGCACCAGCATACAGCCATCGGGTGGGCTTGTCGGCGATCAGTTTGCGCAAGAGCGAAATCATGACAATGGACGTCGTGAGGTTGTCCAATGCAGCAGAGAAAAAGAAGGTCAGGACCCCAATGATCCACAGCAGTTTGCCCTTCTTTCGGGTCGTGATTTTGTCGGTGATGACCGCAAAGCCGTTGTGGGCGTCCACGAGTTCCACAATCGTCATCGCCCCCAGCAAGAAGAACAGAATGCTGGCGATTTCCTCCATGTGGTGGAGCAGCCTGTGCTCAAAGAACACCTTGAGGGCGCCATGTCCGCCGTCGCCATGGTCAAAGGCTTGGTAAGACTCCAGCAGGTGCGCCGGGGCTTCGTGCCAACCGAGCACAAGGACTGCCCAGCACAAGGTTCCCGTGATCAGTGCGCTGGCGGCCTTGTCTATGTGCAGGTTGTGCTCAAGCGCAATGAACAGGTATCCAACGACGAAAATGACTATGAGTATGGTGGCCATATTGAAGAAATCTGTGAATTAGACCAGTTGTTCAAGTGCAATGGACATGGCCGTGGCGGACAGTCCTTGGGTCTCGGGATTTCGCGCATGACAGCGCTCCATGGCAGAACGAATGCAATCCGATGTGTCCTCAAATATGGACGCATCAGAAAGGCTCACTTGTCCGTCTCCCATGAGGTAGGCAAACACACGCGCCATGCCACAATTGGCAATGAAATCCGGGATCACAGCGCAGCTGTGGTCCGCTTTGTCGGCGATGGGACCATGAAAAATTTCGGGGTCCGCAAAGGGAACGTTGGCCCCTGCGGAAATCACTTCAAGCCCGCCCTTGAGCATGCGGTCAAGTTGTTCCTCAGTGACCAAACGAGAAGCTGCACACGGCAAAAACACTTCTGCCCCCACATCCCAAATCGCGGCCTGAACGTCCTCGAACGGCATGAGGTTGTCGGCGACCAAGGCGTTGCCTCTCTTGGCAAGGAACAAGGCGCGCACCTCATTCAGACCCATCCCTTCGGGCTTGAGAATGCCCCCAGCCCTGTCTACGATGCCCGTAATGACCGCCCCTTGCTTGGCGAGGTACAAAGCGGCTGCAGCCCCCACGTTGCCCCAGCCTTGCACCAAAACGCGCTTGCCCATGACTTCACCGCCGTAGAGGTTGTAGAAATGACGGACCGATTCTGCGACGCCATACCCGGTGATCATGTCCGCAACGCGGAAACGAACCCCGCCTCCATCGGGCAAAAATTCCGGGTCTTCAATGACTTGGCTTACGCCCTGACGCAGGTGACCAATGCGGCGCACTTTCTGGGCTTCGTTGGGCTTGAAATGGCCATTGAACACGCCCTCTTGAGGGTGCCAAACTCCGCAGGCCTCCGTCATGGGAATGACCTCTTTTCCCGCGTCGACGTTGAGGTCGCCTCCGGTGCCGTAGTAATGCTTGAGCAATGGCGTGACGGCCTTGTACCACCGGCGCAGCACGCCTTCTTTGCGGGGGTCGCTCGGGTCAAAATTGATGCCACTCTTCGCCCCCCCAATTTGAGGTCCACTGACGGTGAACTTGATCTCCATGGTCTTGGCGAGGGAAATGACTTCTCCTTTGTCCAAGCCTTTGCGCATCCGCGTTCCGCCACCTGCAGCGCCGCCGCGCAAACTGTTGATCACAACCCATCCACGGGCCTCAGTCTCAGAATCAGACCACTCAAAAACAATTTCTGGCGGCCTTTGGCTGTAGCGGTCGAGCAGTTCTTTCATCATTCCGTTCAACGGGGATCAAACCCCTCCTGGTGTGCGGCGAAGTTACCGAAGACCCTCCCTCCACAAACGTCTCTATCGGCTCCAGTCACAGAGGCCAATGATGTCGGGAGTCTTCGGACCGTTCGCCACGCAAGCCATGCAAAGGCTGCGGCTTCTTTGCCGTCTACCCAAATCCTCTCAGGGACTTCGAGGGTCCAGCCCGCTGGCAAGAAATGGGCAATGCGCTGCACCAAAACCTTGTGATGGGCGCCGCCTCCAGTGACCAGCACCCGACCGCCAGAGGGGCTCAGGTCCAAAGAAGCCCCTATGGCTTCTGCCATCCATTCCACTGCGGTGCACAAAGCGTCTTGGGGAGCGTCAATGCCATCCAGAATGGCGTGCAATGCTGACAGGTCCTCAGCGGCCAATGATTTGGGCGGAACCCGCTGTAAATAGGCCCACTGGTCCAGCTTCGATTTGGCTGCCGCATTCAACTTGCCCTGTGCCGCTGACTCCCCATCGGCATCGTATTCCAGCCCAAGCCGACCGGCCTGTCGGTTCAAGAGCAAGTTGCAGCCCACTATATCCCAAGCGCGGACCCGATCCGTTTCAGGCGGCAGGACCGTCGCATTGGCGATGCCGCCAAGATTGATGCAACATCCAAATGCGCCAAATGCATGGGCGTCAAACAATGGAACGAGAGGAGCACCTTGGCCACCTGCCGCCACATCGGCAGTGCGGTAATCTGCGACCACAGGTATTCCCAAAGATTGTGCGAGCATTTTGGCGTCGCCGATGGCTGCAGTACCCCGGCCACCCGGCTCGTGGAACCAGGTGTGGCCACTAAAGCCGATCAGTTGGGGCGTTCCGTGAGCGGATTTCCAATCGATGAGGCAGGTTTTCAAGGCCTGCAAGACCCATACCGACCACTCAGCCTCGATTTCGAAGGCTTGAACTTCGGTGCATTCTCCGAGGTGTCGCAGGATGTTTTTCCACCGCATTGGATAGTCCACCTGCCTGATTTCCAACAACTCCACATGGTCCCCATCGGCCCCTATGCGGCACAATGCGACATCGAACCCATCGCAAGAGGTTCCGGACATGGTGCCAACTGCCAAGGTCGATTCAGCCATGCGCACGGCTTAGCGGGGGGTATGGGCTATCTTTGCACACAGAAATATCGAGCCTCCCTGCAATGATCCTGGAACTCTCTGAAGAACAGAAAGCGGTACGCGATGCCGCACGTGATTTCGCCCAAAACGTCCTGAAACCAGGCGTGATCGAGCGCGACAATGCCCAGCGGTTCCCCGCAGAGGAAATCAAGCAGCTCGGTGAGCTGGGTTTCATGGGCATGATGGTGGACCCCAAATACGGAGGTAGTGGCATGGACACCGTAAGCTACGTCCTCGCCATGGAAGAGCTGTCCAAAATCGACGCTTCCGCCTCGGTCTCCGTCTCCGTGAACAACTCTTTGGTATGCTGGGGATTGGAGGAGTTTGGCACTGAAGAACAGAAGGAGAAATTCCTCACACCTTTGGCCAGCGGCAAAAAAATCGGAGCCTTCTGTTTGAGCGAACCAGAGGCGGGCAGCGATGCCACCAGCCAGCGCACCACTGCCATTGACATGGGGGACCACTACCTCGTGAACGGCACCAAGAATTGGATCACCAACGGCGGTTCAGCAAGCACCTATCTGGTGATTGCCCAAACCGATGCCGACAAAGGGCACCGCGGCATCAACTGCCTCGTTCTGGAACGCGGCATGGAGGGCTTTACCGTGGGGGCCAAGGAAGATAAAATGGGCATCCGCGGCAGCGACACCCACACCTTGATGTTCCAAGACGTCAAAGTCCCCAAAGCCAACCGCATTGGCGAAGACGGGTTTGGCTTCAAGTTCGCCATGAAGACCCTTTCTGGGGGCCGCATTGGCATTGCCGCGCAGGCCCTGGGCATTGCATCTGGCTCCTTGGAATTCGCCCTGGCCTATTCCAAAGAACGCAAGGCATTTGGCAAGGAAATCCACAAACACCAAGCCATCGCATTCAAGTTGGCCGACATGGCTACCGAAGTCGAAGCGGCGCGCATGCTGTGTTTGAAAGCCGCTTGGCTCAAGGACCAAGGCCAGGACTATGACCTCGCCAGTTCTATGGCCAAGCTCTACGCTTCGGAAGTGGCTGGTCGTGCTTCAGACCAAGCGGTACAAATCCATGGCGGATACGGATACGTCAAGGAATACCACGTCGAAAGGCTCATGCGTGACTCCAAAATCACGCAGATCTACGAAGGCACCAGCGAAGTGCAGCGCATTGTGATTTCGCGGGCCATCCTGCAGGACTAAGACCCTAATCTTCGGAGGAGAGGCGGCTTTCGGCCACCTCCATGAGCTGTTGCTCCGCTTCTGAAGCAGGGCGGGCGACGCCGTCCCCAAATTGGCGGGACTCCACCGTGCCTTCTGCATTTCTGGCGATGATGGTGCTCGAGCCTATGTCGGCCCTCACGTCAAAGGCCACCGCCCGGCTTCCAGCGGATCGGTGCAGTTGAACTGGAGTGCGAACACGGCGCTGACCGTTGCGCTTGAGCAACATGACGACGCCCCCTTCATCGACGGTGCAGATGTAGTCCTTTCGGCCGGCGCGCAAATGGGCAATGGCTTGCACTCCTTTGCCTTTGGATGCGTGCTTCCAACCCGGAGTCGGCTCACCCAAGTTGCGGTAATTCAACACCCGGCCATCGGCCAAGCCAAAGAGGTACCGTTCTTTTCCATCGCCTTCATAATCTACCAGGGCAAAGCTGGTGATGGCCTCCGAAGGTTTGATGTTGAACCCTGTGATGGGCCTTCCTTCTGGATCGAGACCGACCCCTTGGCGGGAGTCCACCAGTAGAAACTCCCGAGGTCCGTCGTCATTGGCATCTGTTCGAACGCCCGCAATCAGCGGCGCGTCCATTTCGTATTCCCACTTCACATCGCGCCCAGGACTGCGGCAGGTGACCATGAACAGGTCGTCCTGCTCCAAGTACATGTCATCCTCAAACCGAACCACCTCATTGGCAAAGCTGAAGGTGACATCCGCCTCTACGTCTTCAGCATCTGCTGCCACGTCCTGGTCAGCTGCCAAGGGTTCGCTGGCGACTTCTAATGTTGCGTCGGTTTCGGGACGGGCTTGCTCAATGCTGGGTTCCTCCGGAGATGCTGTGTCCGACAAAAATGCCCATGTGCTGCCACCGGCCAGGCCCAAGGCCACCATCAAGGCCACCCAAAAAGTTGTTCCTCCCGCGTTCATTGGTGCCAATTTATGTGCCCTGCCCTGCGATTGAACGTTGCCGTTGGGAGAATTTCCCCATTCCTACAATGGATGCGGACAGCACGCGCCAAATCACCTGCCCTGCACCCTCTAGGAAATGCGGCTCCAATCAGGCCGGGCTGCGCGCAACCGCTCTACTCCTGTCCGCAGCAGTGCATGGGCTGGGCGGTTCAAATCTGGATCTTGCTTCAAGATCCGCCGGGCCACGTCACGTGCATCCTCCAGAAGCGCCCGGTCCTTCACGAGGTCGGCCACCTTGAGGTCCAACACCCCACTCTGCTTGGTGCCCATCAAATCGCCAGGACCCCTGAGCTCCAGATCAACTTCTGCGATTTCAAACCCGTCCTGTGTGCGGCACATGGTCTCCAGCCTTCGGCGGGCTTCCTTGCCCAACTCCTTGTCGCTCATCAAAATGCAGAAACTCTGGGCGGCACCGCGACCCACGCGACCTCTGAGCTGGTGCAACTGACTCAACCCGAAGCGCTCGGCACTTTCGATCACCATCACCGACGCGTTGGGGACGTTGACGCCCACTTCGATCACCGTGGTGGCCACCATGATCTGCGTAGTGCCTTCGGCAAACCTTCGCATCTCGGCGTCTTTGTCTTCTGCCTTCATGCGGCCGTGCACGATGCTCAATCGGTAATCCGGCGGTGTGAAGTGACGGGTGAGGCTTTCATACCCGTCCATTAAGTCTTTGTAGTCGAGCTGTGAAGACTCTTCGATCAACGGGTACACCACATACACTTGGCGGCCTTGGGCAATCTGCTCGCGCATGAAACCAAACACGCCCAGCCGTTGGGCATCGGTGCGGTGAACCGTGCGGATGGGCTTTCGGCCGGGTGGCAGTTCATCGATGACGCTCACATCGAGGTCACCGTAAACGGTCATGCTCAAGGTCCGGGGGATGGGCGTGGCTGTCATCACGAGGATGTGCGGGGGTATGGTGGCCTTTGCCCACAAACGCGCCCTTTGCGCCACCCCAAACCGATGCTGCTCATCGATGACCACGAGTCCCAAATTTGCGAACTCCACAGCCGGCTCGAGAACCGCATGTGTGCCGATCAGCAAATGCACCGCTCCTTCGGCGAGGCCGGAGAGGATGGGCCTGCGGTCGGCCTTTTTAACCGAACCCGTCAGGATCTCGACCCGGACGGGGAGGTCGCCCAACATCTCCCGGAACCCTTCGAAATGTTGCTGCGCCAAGATTTCTGTCGGGGCCATGATGCACACCTGGCAGCCGTTGTCGATGGCCATAAGGGCCGTCAACAGCGCCACCATGGTCTTGCCACTGCCCACGTCGCCTTGCAGCAACCGGTTCATGTGCAAGCCATTGCGCGTGTCTTCTCGGATTTCGCGAATGACCCGCTTTTGGGCACCCGTGAGCTCAAACGGTATGCGCTCCGAATAGAACCGGTTGAACATTTCACCCACGGTCGCGAAGACCGCGCCTGGTTGCTGCACCGTTTGCTTGTTCCGGTGCTGAACCAAGAGCAATTGGAGAAACAAAAACTCCTCGAATTTGAGTCTAAATCGGCCCAAGCGCTCTGCATTCACGTCGGCGGGACGGTGCACATGTTCCAGCGCCGGAGCCAGTCCCGGCATGCCCCGAAGTTTCAAGATTTCTTCGGGCAAGGTCTCGACCATCCATTGGGGGCCGTGTGCATCCCTCAGCATTCCCATCAACCTGACCACCGCCTGCCCTATGCCATTGGAATGCAATCCAAAGCGGCCCAAGCGTTCGGTTGATCCGTAGACGGGATGCAGGGCCGAGGCCGCCTTTACCTCCTGCAAGGAAAGCACTTCAGGATGGGCCATGTTGCGCGCGCCCTTGAATTCCGAGACGCGGCCCCATACCACGCAGGGCTTGCCCACCGGTAGGTTGCGGGCGACCCATTTGACACCCTTGAACCACACCAGCGAAAGGGCGTCGCCATGTTCGTCTACAAACTCAGCTTCGAGGCGGCTACCGCGCTTTTGCTTGACTTCGTTTGTCGTCCGAATGACACCGCGCAATTGCAGTTGTACAGGACCCGGAACTGCTTCCGAAACCCGGTGAAACTTAGTCCGGTCTTCGTACCGAAAAGGCAGGTGAAACAAAAGGTCACCGCATGTTCTGATGCCCAGATCTTCCACCAACGCTTCCGCCCGCTTTGGACCTATTCCTTTGAGGAATTCGATCGGGGTAGCAGCGCTCAGCGGTTCCGGCATAGTGGCCGGAAATTAGGCCAGCATGCGGACAGGGTGCTCCAACAGAGACTTGACTTCCTGAAGGAAGGCTGCACCCGTGGCGCCGTCTACTGCGCGGTGATCACAGCTCAAAGTGAGCTTCATGATTTTGCCTGGAACGACTGCACCGTCCCGAACAACTGGAACGTCTGAAATGCCTCCCACTGCCAAGATGCACGCATCTGGTGGGTTGATGATGGCCGTAAAGTCCTCGATGCCGAACATGCCGAGGTTGGAAATGGTGAAGGTGTTGCCTTCCCAATCACTGGGCTGCAGCTTCTTGTCGCGGGCTTTGCCTGCAAAATCTTTGACTTCTGCTCCAATTTCTGTGAGCGACTTGCGGTCCGCATGGCGCACCACAGGGACAAGCAACCCGTCCTCTACCGCCACGGCGACACCAATGTGCACGTGGTCATTGGTGCGGATGTAGGTGTCCATCCATGCGCTGTTCACGGCAGGATGCTTCTTCAAAGCCAATGAAACGGCCTTTACGACCATGTCATTGAAGCTCACCTTGACGCCTTCTTGGGCGTTGATGGCTTTGCGTGCTTCAACCGCTGCGTCCATCTCAACAGACAGCTTGAGGTAGAAATGCGGTGCAGTGAACTTGGACTCAGCCAGGCGGCGCGCAATGGTTTTGCGCATTTGCGACACAGGAGTGTCGGTTGAAGACTCTACGGCGCCAAGACCTCCAGCAGCAGCGGGAACGTAGGCTTCGATATCGCGCTTGACGATGCGGCCACCTTCGCCTGTTCCGGTCACCCGACCGAGGTCAATGCTGCGTTCTGCTGCCAAACGGGCGGCAAGCGGCGAAGCTTTGACCTTTCCATTGGAAGACGGAAGCGGCACAGCGGGAGCAGCTGCGGGAGCTGCCACAGCTACTGGAGCTGGAGCCGCTGGAGCAGGAACCGGAGCTGCCGGGGCAGGAGCGGGCGCAGGTGTCGGTGCGGGCGCAGCAGCTTCAGCTGGCGCTGCGGCCTCTGCTGTGAGCAAGCTGGACACATCTTCTCCTGCCTCTCCTAGGATGGCCAGAATGCTGTCCACGGCTGCAGTAGCGCCCTTGTCCACTCCAATGTGCAGCAGCACACCGTCTTGGAAAGACTCGAACTCCATGGTCGCCTTGTCGGTCTCGATTTCCGCGAGTACCTCGCCGGATTCGACCGGGTCACCCACTTTCTTGTGCCACTCAGCCACGACTCCTTCGGTCATGGTGTCACTGAGCTTGGGCATGCGTACGATTTCTGCCATATCAGCTAGAGTCAGTCGTTTACAAATGGATAGTCCGGAGTGACGTACACGTCTTCATAAAGCTCGTGCTTCTCTGGAAGCGGGCTCTCTTCGGCAAACTTAATGGCCTCCTCTACAATGGCTTTGACCTCTTTGTCCACCTCCTTGAGCTGGGCTTCAGTCATCCACTTGTTGTCTTGGAGCACCTTGGCGCAATGGTTGATGGGGTCACGCTGTTGGAATTCAGCGACCTCATCTTTTGTGCGGTATTTCTGGGGGTCACTCATGGAGTGCCCTTTGTAGCGATAAGTCTGGATGTCGAGGAGGTACGGCCCTTCGCCTGTGCGACAATGGTCTGCAGCGCGCTTCATGGCTTCTGCCACGGCCTCGGGTGACATGCCATCGACAGACTCCGCCGGCATCTCATAAGAGGCGCCCAACTTGGAAAGGTCTGTAACGTTGGTGGTCCGTTCAACGGACGTGCCCATGGCGTACTTGTTGTTCTCCACCACATAGATGACGGGGAGCTTCCAGGTCATGGCCATGTTGAAGGTCTCGTGCAACATGCCTTGGCGGGCCGCTCCGTCTCCAAAGAAGCAAACGGTGACATGGTCCTCCTTGCGGTATTTGTCAGCAAACGCGATGCCAGCGCCCAAGCCAATCTGTCCGCCTACAATGCCGTGACCTCCGAAGAGGTTGCGCTCCTTGTCGAACATGTGCATGGACCCTCCTTTGCCTTTGCTGGATCCGGTTCTCTTGCCGTAGAGCTCCGCCATGACAATTTTAGGGTCTGTACCCAAAATCAATGGATGCGCATGGTCGCGGTATGCGGTGATCACACGGTCACTGGGTTTGATCCCCTTGACCATCCCCGCGAGGACCGCTTCTTGTCCGATATACAGATGGCAAAATCCGCCAAACTTCTGCTGGATGTAGAGGTGGCCACAGCGTTCCTCGAAACGCCGCATCAGCAGCATCTCGCGGTGCCATTTCACATAGGTAGCCTTTGTAAAGGCTGGCTTTGTCGCCTTCTTGGAGGCGGATTTACTGCGGGAAGTTGTCTTCTTAGCAGGCGTAGTGGTCGTCATGATGCCCAAATTGCAAGAGACAAATATAACCCTGCAACCTCAGTGGACAGGCACCTTAACGGCTTAACAACACCACCGCATGTGCACTGATGCCCTTCCCTGTTCCAACAAAGCCCAACTGCTCTGTGGTTGTGGCCTTGACACCCACACAATCCACAGGGATTTTGAGCAATTCTGCGATGCACATTCTCATGCCATCAATGTGGGGCCTCAGCTTGGGCTTTTCGAGGCAAATGGTCGCGTCAACATTGACAACACCCCATCCTTCTGTGCAGACTTTTGAGACGGTCTCACGGAGCAACAACTTGCTGTCAATGCCCTTGTAGGCTGGGTCCGTATCGGGAAAATGAGCCCCTATGTCGCCCATGGCACGGGCACCAAACAAGGCATCGCACAACACGTGAAGCAGGACGTCGGCATCGCTGTGGCCAACCGCTCCAAAATCACTGGGGACCAAAATGCCTCCCAACCACAATTCTTCGCCCTCGGCAAGTTGGTGAACGTCGTAACCGTAACCGATGCGCAGATCCATTCAGGAAGGATCAGAAGTTGGAAGGGTCGTCGTTGCTGCCTCCGACAACGTCATCAAACGCCAACCTCAGAGAAAAGCGCAGGGTATTGGCCAGAGGGTTCTGTTGTGTGGTCGCGATGAGGTAACTCAAATCGATGTCGAGGACCGTGTACTTGATGCCAGCGCCCAGGGTGATGAACTGCCGGTTGCCCTTTGTGAAGTGCTCATAGAAATAGCCTCCGCGCACGGCAAACACGCCATTGTAATCGTATTCGATGCCACCTCCGAGGTTGACTTCGCGCATTTCTTCGCGGAAGACGCTGCCCGGCTGCACCAAGTATGACCCGTCTCCCTGACGTTCCACGATTCCAGGTGCATCATAGAAGCTCTGAAGGATGCCTGAGGCCACACCCACATTGGGGTCAAATCCACTGACAATCAAATCGTCGTCGGCACCTTCTCCATATGCTGGAGCAGTGGGCACGAGCAGCTTGTTGGCGTCTAGCGTGAACGTCAGGTTGTTGTAGTCGTCCAAAAACACCGTTGCCGCCACCCCGGACTTGAGGTTGGTGGGGATGAAATCGCGTTCAGCGGTTTCGGTGTAGCTCATCTTGGCGCCTACGTTGGAGATGCAGACCCCCCAATTCATCCGGCCATCGCGGTCACCAAACTTGACCCTGTCGTTGGAATGGAACACGCCGACGTCAACAGCTACAGAACGTCCTGGACGGCTGTCTGCGCCCAAAATGTTGGTGCCTCCAGTCAGGTTCGAGTGGATGTAACGGGCTGTGAAGCCGCCGCTAAAATTGTCGCCGAACTTCTGGGAAAAGCCAAAGTCAAAGGAGAACTCGTTTGGGCTGAAATCCCGAATGGCTGTTCCATTGACGTCGGTAAAAGTGATGTTGCCCAGAGAAAAATAACGCAGGGCCATGCCTACGGCTTGACGCTTGTTGAGCTTGCGGGTTCCGCTCAGGTAGGCCAAAGACATGTCGTCCACCAATTGACGCAACCAAGGGGCATAGCCGAGGTGGGCTTCAAAGGTCTGGTCCGTAAATGCCATTCTGGCGGGGTTCCAAGCCATGGCGGCGCCGTCAGGAGACAGGGCCACTCCAGCATCTCCCAAAGCACCACTCCTGCTGTCAGGTGCGATCATCAGGAAAGGGACCGCTGTAGTGATGGTGTTGAGCTGCAGCTGTTCAGCTGTCTCCACTTGGGTCAACTGGGCCTGTAGTAGCGACGGTGTCGCCATCGTTGCCAGCAAGGCAAAGGCCATGAGGGGGAGGAATTTCCGTAAATCCATGGGATTGGTGCGAAAATAGTGTGCGGTGCGGATAAATGGTTCAATCGAGCAGAACCAGACGGCCCGTTTTGGAAGCTTCACGCCCTTCAGGCGTTGCCACATCCAAACGATAGACATAAAGGCCTGCATTGAGGGGGCTTCCTTTTTGTGTGCGCCCATTCCAATGCCAACCATCCACGCGGTATCCGGTGGGCGTCATCGTCTGCTCACCCTCCCAAACGGCGTTTCCTGTCCCATCGTATATCGAGAGGCGTAAATTCAGAGAAACACAGGCTTGGTTGTGGTCAAATCTAAAGGTGGTTCCCGCGCCATTCATGGGATTCGGGTAATTCACGAGCCCTTCCAAAAACACTTCCAATTCCTCGACCACCACAAAATCCAAGACCGCTGTGGCGCTGTTGTTGTGCACATCCCATGCCTTGAGCTCCATTTGGTGGGGCCCAGGTTCTATCCCACTCATGGGAAATACGACCTTGCCACTTTGGTAGGTATTGAGGTCGCTTTGATAGTATTCATTGAGCACCTCCCCGTTGCCATCATCCAAGACCATTTTGAGGTCGTGGCCAATCCCATTGCCTACGGTATTCAAACCTTGGTCGTCCTGTAAGTAGGCTAGCAACACCGGTTTGGAGTCCGTTGTGCCTCCATTGACAAAGCTGGTGTCGTTGAGAAACAGGGCGATGGAAGGGCCCTCGTTGTCTGCAATGGCATTGGGATTAACCCCCCCGATCACGATGTTTTCGGTGTATCCATGGGCATCGAGGTCGCCATCTACAGCGTAATAGCTGATGCGCCCGGCAGCGGGGTCGTATGAGATGTCGCGGGGCACCACGAACTCAAATTCAAAGACCCCTCCTTCTGCTGTGACGGCACCCGCGTGGATGCGGTTGCGCCATTCGCTGTAGGAAACCCCAGAGCTGCCACCATCGTTGTTGAGGGTGGTCACTTGTGACTTCTGATCGTAGACCGTGGGGTAGACGTAGCCATTGAAGTCGGTCAATAGATTTCCCCCTGCATCGGCGACAAATCCTTTGACCACGACATGCTCCAGCGCGCTGAGGGTATCCGCCCAGGCATCGATGGGCACACCATTGACCTCGCTGGTTCTGACCTGCATGCTCGGTGTGGCCAGCGTGAGGGCCACATCGCCGAGCAACGTGAAATTGCGCTTGTTTGAAGAGGCTCCCGAAGAGGGGTGGTTCTTTGTCCGGCGCAAAATGTCGCCAAGCCGTTGGCGCTCTCCCGGGGGCGCGTCAAAGGCGACGGCGAAAAAGGCCGTGTTCAACTGCTCATTGGCAAAACTGTAGACCACGCGGGTTGTGGTCATCATGGCAATGGCCCCGCCTTTGGGGTTCATGACCATCATCTCCCCTGCCGTTTCCAATTCGGGATCGTCAAACCGCGCGAGTTCGCAGGTGGCGGTGAAAAACAGTGGCATGCGGTCGAGGTTGTCCCATGCGCCGATGGTGGAGGTATTGAGGACCCGCTCATGGGCCCAGCCGCGCTCGCCTCCATGGCCGATGTAATTGATCACCAGGGCGCCTTCGCGAACCTGCCGGTCAATGGCCATTTCGACCTCCGGGTAACGCTCGCCACCGGGGGTTGCCACCTGAGGATAAGCGTCCATGAAAATCCGCTTGAGGTCATAGGCGCCGTGTCCTTCCTCCATGCCTTGGGCGTGTCCTATGCTGTAAACTGTGTGGCCGGTTTCTGTGGCCCCACTGTTGCCATCGAAATCATCGGCTACGAAGCACACTCGGTTGCGCCAAGGCCCGTAGGGATTGCCCTCTTCGGAGCCAGGAAGCCCCGCATTGAGGCAGGCCGCCCCATCGGGGTCGGGATTGCCACTGAGGTAAGCCGAAACTTTGCCAACAGCGTCCCAAGCTTCGGACAAACTGCTCGCCGGTATGCGGCCGACGCCAATCGCCAAAGTGTCGGTCAATCGTTCTGACGCCATGTCCGACAAGAAACCGAAATAGTCATCGGTCACATAACTCTGCGTAGGGGTATGGCTTTGGGCGCTTTGAAACGAGACCAGCAGGTTGCCCTCGCGCGCCAAATTGCGGTTGAGGTAAGTGCCGTCCCCAAACAACTGCAGGTACCTCGGCTGCAAGGAGGGATTGCCCTCCGCGCGGTCGAAGAGCATCTTCATGAGCATTTTGAATGCCGTAGGATCGACCCTTCCAGAACTGAAGCAATCGTAAATGAAAGACGGCTCCAAAACCGCTACGCTCAATCCCTCTGCAAAGTGAATGCCCGCCAAGCTGTCGGCGGCTTCGCGCAATGCCGGCGGCGTGATCACCACCAGGTCGACCTGGGGTATGCCATGAACATCGGTGTTTTGAACGGGACCAATGGGGGTTGGCGTGTAGAATCCCGAACCGGTTCCAGCCCTGAATGACCGCAGCGCATCGCAAGTGACCCTGAACCTCGCATTGCCTCCTTCCACAGAAAACGGCACCGCAATGGGAGCTTGCGGATCGGTCACGTCCCAAATGCGTTGAACAGATTGGGCCTCCGCCACCGACCACTCAGCGATGAGTCCAGGTGCTACAACCTCTGCGCGCATGAATTCTTGCTGGGTCGAGCCCGACATCGACGCCTGGCGCGTTCCAATCAACCGGACATAATCCAACCACCCTTTGGCATCGGCCACTTGTGCGTCCAGGGTGATGCCCACTTGCACCACTTCCGAAGAAGGCGTCCAATTCCAGAAACCGCTTCCCACTTGAGCTTGCGGAACGTGGGATTGCGACCCGGTGACCGAAGGGGTGATGGTCCAACTGCTGTCACCCAGCGAGACCGTGTAGGGACTCACTGAGCCGACAGAACGGCCCATGAGCTTGACTTCGAGCTGGGCTGTTTTGGCCACCACATCTGGAACCTGAAAGGGTATGGTGTGGGTGGGATTCTGATCGAAGACTTCGCCAAAAAAATTGCGACCTGAGCGGATGATGGTGCTCTGCTCCAATTCGTGGAACAGGTGGAAATCCGTTTCGACAAGGACCGTATCAAAGTCTCCGCTGATGGCCGGCGCATTGGACACCCTGACCGGAACGGTGTCATCTACTCGGAGGTAATACCAAGCGGTATCTGACCACGGATTCAGCGCATGTCGCCATTTCCCGGTGACATCATCGAAATTCCATTGTTCAGGACCATTGCCCATGAAGACAAAATGGTCACTGCCATCAAACTGGCCGTCGCCATCATCGACCATCTCGATGGGAACAGGCACCAAATCCAATGGCCGGGGCAAAGCATTGTCAATGGGCAACGCATCTCCACCGTGACCATACAGGTTGAGCTGACTGGGATTCACATCTCCTGGGTTCAAACCCAGGCTGGACATCAAATTGACATCGACTTTGTGAAACCCGGTGCGCACGGTGGCCAACTTGAACCACTGGCCTTCAGAGAGTGCACTGTGCTCCGGCCAATCGTAGGTAAACTGGGCAGAGACGCCCCCGCTCAACGTGATGAGGAAACCTAAAACGCATGTCATCCGTAACAGGAAATGACATGGCTTTGATTCCGTCCAAGGCAACGGTTTCTGTTGCTGCTTCGTTTGGGTCATGGGGATGGTCGAAAATTCTTGTTCGAACAACGTTAAAACAGCTCTGTTTGTTGCTTCGAAGCAAAGATGTTCGGCAATTCCCACAAGTTTGTAATTTTCACGATCTTATACACGAGACTTGTGTCTCAGGAAACTGCACGGCCATGAAGCTCCAACAGCCCTTACCCTCCGCGGCATCCCGCGTTTTTGGCCTCCCGGCCTTAGCGCTACTATTGGCGTGCCTCGGCACGTTTGCACCGGAAAAAGCATCGGCCCAAGACCCGGAATTCACTCAATTCTACTCAAACCCGGTCTATTTGAACCCCGCCTTTGCCGGCGCGGCTCGGTGTCCGCGATTTGTGATGAACTACCGGAATCAGTGGCCCGCAATGAGCGGAAATTATGTCACTTCAGCGGCGGCATACGACCAGCACATTCCGAGTATTTCAGGTGGTCTTGGTTTTGTCGTCATGAACGACCGGGCCGGAAGAGGCACCCTGAGCACCACTCGAATCAGTGGAATCTACAGCTATCAGCAGGCGATCAGCCGGAAATTTTCGATCAAAGCCGGGTTCGAGGCCACCTATTTCCAAAAGGCCCTCGACTGGAGTCAATTGACGTTTGGCGACATGATTGATCCCCGGAAAGGGTTCATCTACGAGACCCAGGACCAACCCCGGGGAGGAAAAGTCAGCCAGGTCGACTTCAGTGCTGGCATTGTTGGATTCAGCAAAAAAGTCTACTTCGGATTTGCTGCCCACCACTTGAATGAGCCCAATGAAAGCCTCGTTGTAGGAGTGAGCCGTCTGCCCATGAAGCTGACCGCTCACTTTGGAGCATTGCTCCCGCTCGATGGGGATGCCCGCTATGCCAGCGCCTTCATTTCTCCCAATATCCTGTACCGCCGCCAAGGCGAATTCCAACAGCTCAACTTCGGTGGCTATGTCAGCAAAGGCCCAATCGTGGGTGGAATTTGGTACCGCGGAATCCTCGGTACCCAATATCGGGACGCGTTTATCGTTACGTTGGGAGTGCAATCCGATGTCATCAAGTTTGGATACAGCTACGATGTGACCGTATCCGACCTCACTCCTGCCACTGGCGGGTCACATGAGGTCAGTATGTCTTTGAACTTCGACTGCCGTTCCAAACGGATCAAATTCCGCAGCCCACCCTGTCCGGGATTCTAATCCATTCCCTGCAAGGAAACTCATATAGAAAGCGATGCAAAAGCTCCATTTCATCCTCCTGACTTCGCTCACAGCATTTGCTGTGGCTTCGTTGTTGTCGTCCTGCCAAGGAAGTGCTTCTGGCTCAACAGGCTGGGCGTACAACGACTCTGAAAACGGCGGATTTCAGCAACTTCCATATATCGGCCAAGAAACAGGCCCAGGCCTCGTTTTTGTGGAAGGTGGAACCTTCACAATGGGCCAGGTCGAAGACGACCTCACCGGTGCTTGGGACAACATTCCACGCCGTGTTACGGTCAGCTCATTCTACATGGATGAGGTGGAGGTCACCAACTACTACTGGTTGGAATACCTGTTCTGGTTGAACCGCGTCTACGGCGATGGATTCCCAGAAATTGTAGACCGCGCCAAGCCCGATACCTTGGTGTGGAGGGATCCACGGGCCTACAACGAGCCCTATGTGGACTATTACTTGCGCCACCCTGCCTACAGAGAATACCCTGTCGTGGGTGTGTCTTGGTTGCAGGCCAACGAGTTCTGCAAGTGGAGGACCGACCGGGTGAATGAGCAAATCATGGTCCGGGAAGGATTCTTGGTTCACAACCCCACGGGCCAAGTTGACGACAGCTTCTTCAGTACTGAAGCTTACCTCGACGGTCAGTATGAAGAAGCGGCAAAAGCAGCCGACGGCATCAAGGACCTCCGACCCAATGGCGTCGGTTACCGGAATGTGGCGATGACCGATGGCATCCTACTGCCAGACTATCGCCTGCCTACTGAAGCTGAATGGGAATACGCCGCTTTGTCGCTCATCGGCAACAGTGGCGAGGAGTTGATCACCAGCCGCAGGACCTACCCTTGGGATGGACACTATGTCCGTAACGATGACAGCCGTGGCAAGTTCTACGGTGAGATCAACGCCAACTTTGTGCGCGCCCGCGGTGACTATATGGGTGTGGCAGGTGCTTTGAATGACAACGCCGACGTTACAGCACCGGTTTACTCCTATGCGCCCAACGACTATGGCCTCTACAATATGGCGGGCAATGTCAGCGAGTGGGTCATGGATGTATACCGTCCTGGAACCCTGCAAGACGCTCAGGAATTCCGACCATTTAGAGGAAACGTCTTCTCCACCAAATTGCTGGACAGTGAAGGCAATGTCAAGGACAAGCTCGATTATGTTGAGTATGACATCGCCGCCATTGAGGCTTACCTCGAGGAGTATCAGGAAACGGCTGGCAGCTCTTTGACCACGGAGGGACAGAACCTCATCGACAACCTCATGAGCAAGATTGAAAGTGCCAATGAGGACTTGGGCGTGAAGCGGGACGAAGAAGCCATGACCAAAATGGACGAGGCCCTGGACCTGATCGAGGAAAGTGAAGCTCCAGCAGCTCCGGACCTCCGCAAAGCATGGACCCAGAACATCATGGGCATGCCCGGTGAGATGCGCTACCGTAAGGTCACACTCGAAGAGAACTTGGACCGCCGCAACTACAAAGAGGCCGACAACATTGACTACCTCGACGGAGACCTCGAAAGTTCCATCACCTATGATCAGACAGAGCTGAGCGATCGCGATGACTTGGTCTACGACTATGGGGCGACCTCTTTGATCAACGACAACGTTCGTGTCTACAAAGGCGGAAGCTGGAACGACAGGGCCTATTGGATCATCCCCGGTACCCGCCGCTTCTTGGAAGAAGACCAGAGCTCGGCCACCATCGGTTTCCGCTGTGCGATGACCCGGGTAGGTTCACCCAGAGGAAATGTTATGGCTGGCGGCAAGTAAGCACCAACCAATGTTGATTCCGAACCCCGCTTGACCTCCAGATCAAGCGGGGTTCGCTGTTTCTTGTGACCATGGAAGGCGCCACGCCACAACAACTTCTCTCCCTCTTCGACCGATCCAAAGGTGTCACCACTGACTCCAGGAAATGCGGGCCAGGATTGCTCTACATCGCTCTGAAAGGGGAGCGCTTCGATGGAAACGCTTTTGCCCATGAGGCCATATCCAAAGGATGCACCGCCGCCGTCGTGGACGACCCCACCATTGAGGGAGCGGGCATCGTGCAGGTAGCGGATGGTCTCACCGCATTGCAACTCTTGGCTCAAGCCCACAGACGGCGCTTCAAGGCCCCCGTCTTTGGCTTGACAGGGAGCAATGGGAAGACCACCACCAAGGAGCTTATCCGGGCTGTACTGGGCCAGGATATGGACGTGCACGCCACCCATGGCAATCTGAACAACCACATAGGCGTGCCCCTCACCCTGCTGTCGATGCCCATCGACACTGAATTTGCCCTCGTGGAAATGGGGGCCAATCACCAAGGAGAAATCGCGAATCTGTGCAAAATCGCTGAGCCTACGCATGGCATGATCACCAATGTTGGACTGGCCCACTTGGAGGGTTTTGGTGGTGTTGAAGGGGTCAAAAAGGGCAAGCAGGAACTGTTCAAGTGGTTGGCTGCATCTGAAGGGACGGCGATCGTTCATGCTGCAGACCGGGACCTGATGGCCTTGTCTGAGCTCGATGGGCTCAAAGTGTCGCCGTATGGCACCACGGACCACCCGCCCTTTGCGTGGCGCCATGGAGACCAAGTCGATGCCCCTGTGCTGTGGACGGTTGATCGGGGCAAAACGCCCGGGCCTTGGCACCTCGATACAGCAGGCCTGAACGTTCAACTGCACGGAGCACACCAACTGGACAACATCAAAGCGGCCATTGCAGTGGGCACTTATTTCGGCACAGAACCTGCCAAAATCAATGCGGCCTTGCTGGCATTCTTGCCCGTGGACCAAAGGGGAGAAACGGTCGAAACCCAGCGCAATGTGGTCATCGTCGACTGCTACAATGCCAACCCGAGTTCGGTGGTGTCGACTTTGAGGGCCTTTGCGGCCGGCCAGCACGCCCAGCCGCTGGCGATTCTTGGCGACATGAAAGAACTGGGGCAACACGCCGCAGAAGGGCACCAGCTCGTGAGGGATGTGGCCCGAGAATGCGGCATCGAATGCTGGGTGGTTGGAACCGACTTTGCGGCGCACGCACCAGCCGACCGAACATTTGAACGAATGGACGGACTGCGGACTGCCCTAGAATCAAACGCCTTGGCGGGGCGGACGGTTCTGCTCAAAGGTTCGCGGAGCATGCAAATGGAAGACCTCGTCTCCGTTCTCTGAGGAACCAAAACAGCAAGGCCTGCGGTGTATCTTTCGCGCCCTATGGATTTCATTGCCGAATTGAAGTGGCGCGGGCTCCTGCACGACGCCATGCCTGGCCTCGAGGAGCACCTCACCAAGGAGCAAACAACGGGCTATGTGGGTTTCGACCCCACCGCAGACTCGTTGCACATCGGCAACCTGGTGCCCGTGATGTTGCTGGTTCACCTGCAACGCGCTGGACACCGCCCCGTTGCCCTCGTCGGGGGTGCCACCGGCATGGTGGGAGACCCCAGCGGCAAAACCGCCGAGCGTCAATTCTTGGATGTGGATACGCTGCAGCACAACCTGTCGTGTCAACGTGCACAGCTCGAAAGGTTCTTGGACTTCGAAGGTCCTTGCGCCGCTCAGGTGGTCAACAACTTTGATTGGTTCAAGGACCTGAGCTTTCTGGACTTCATTCGCGACGTCGGCAAACACATCACCGTCAACTACATGATGGCCAAGGACTCTGTGAAGAACCGGCTCGACAGCGGCATGAGCTTCACGGAGTTCAGCTATCAGTTGGTCCAAGGCTATGACTTCTACCACCTCTGGAAGGAAATGGGCTGCATGCTTCAAATGGGAGGCAGCGACCAATGGGGCAACATGACCACCGGTACGGAGCTCATCCGTCGGAAAGGCCAGGGCCATGCTTTCGCGCTGACAGCGCCGCTGATCACGAAGTCCGACGGCACCAAATTTGGCAAAAGCGAAGGAGGCAATGTCTGGATCGACAAAGCCCGCACGAGCGCTTACAAATTCTATCAGTACTGGATCAATGCTGCCGATGACGATGCCGCCCGGTACATCCGCATATTCACTTTGCTGGACCGCGACCGCATCGAAGAGCTGGAGGCTGCCCATGCCGAAAACCCCGGTGCGCGCTTGCTCCAGAAGGAACTCGCTGCCGATGTGACCCGGCGCATCCATGGTGAAGAAGACCTGCAAACTGCTTTGGCCGCAACGGCCTTGTTGTTCGGAAAGGGTACCGAAGACGATTTGCGCGCTTTGCCTGAGGCTGAGTTGCTGAGCGTCTTTGAAGGGGTGCCTCAGCGCGAAGTTTCCCGAGACGACCTGGAGGCTGGAATCGGCATCATAGACCTGCTCGCAGGCGGAGATGCCCCCTTTCTTACCAGCAGCGGAGAAGCCCGCCGTGCGCTCAAGGAAAACTCCGTGAGCGTCAACCGCAACAAAGTCGATCAAAGCAAGGTCATCCGCACCGACGATTGCATTGGCAGTGGCATTGTGCTGCTGCAGCGCGGAAAGAAGAACTACTATTTGGTTCGGGCTGTAGGCTAACGCCCATCAACCAAAAAGAGCGGCCAGCTCTCTGCCCTCTACCAAGTAGAGGAATACCACCAGCAATACGCTGATGACCAGGCCCAAAGTGGCCTTTCCAAGGTCACTGAGTACCATGGGCCACACCCTTGTGCTGTCCAGTTCGTGAAGGCGCAAACGCAGGGCGACTTCACGGCCAGCCAACATCCCAAGGAACACCCAAGTGGTGCTCATGGGCACCTTGGCACCGATGCCGAACGTATCAAACTTGAAGGTCAGCAACACCAATCCATAGAAGAGGTCAATGAACGTGGCCGACCGGATGTCGGCCGTATTGGTCTTTACCCGAACGATCTTCTGGATCTCTCCGCCCCTCTGGTAGAAGATGTAGCCCAGCATGCCCACCAACACCACCAAGGCAAACAAGAACTTCCACAGCGGGACATCAGCGGGATCTCCCAAATAAACCAAGATGTTGACCAAATCTTGCGTCAGCCACTGGCTCCACAAGAAGCCCGTAGCGAGCCATTGCGTGACCGTCCAGAACCGCTTCGAGCGCAGGATTCCGCGGTCTTCTTCCATCGGATTCTTTAGGAAATAGCGCTCCGTGATCCTGCTCAACGCCACAAAAGCCAGGATGGCAAAAATGAAAGCGACACCATAGCCCCCGAGGCTCTTGACGAGCATTTTGGGCAAGGCTTTGGGTGCAAAGAAGGTCAGCACCAAAAAGGTGGTGCTCACAGGAATGCCCAACCGCGTAATGGCCAACAATGCCAAGGGTGGCAAAACGTACCAGATGCTGATTGTAGGAAAGTCGATGGGCTTTGAGGGGTCTTGAAACAGGCCCGCATACTTGCCAAATGTGAGGTCTCCACCACGGCCCCCGAGGTACTCCCCGAGGCCCAAGTAGCCCATGGTCACCACGATGGCCATGATGCCGCCGGCAAAGATCCACAGCAACCACCAAGGCTTGTCTTCGTTGGACGTCAAAAACGTGCCCAGCGTCTGGATGCTGTCGTTTCCAACCACCGAATAGGCGGCCAGTGTGAACCCCAGCAAGGCGATGACGGATTCCATGGTGGCGCGAAGCTAGGTGCCGACTTGATGGATGCCAAAGGATGGCTTCAATCCACGAGCAAATTGCACCCCCTCACCTCGGAACGGTCAAACCTCCCCAAGAGCTCAAAGGCCTGTATTCCCTCGATTTTTGGTGTGCTTGGCCTCGCCAAATCCTGCGTGGAAAGAAAGGAACAACTTGCCAAATTGGCCAGGTCGATGACGTCCACTCCTCCTGTTGCTCCGGAGTCATTGATGGACAGCGCATCGTCGGTGCGCCGGATGCGAATGCGCATCCACGGCGGG
This sequence comes from Flavobacteriales bacterium, assembly GCA_022428285.1. Taxonomy (GTDB): domain Bacteria; phylum Bacteroidota; class Bacteroidia; order Flavobacteriales_D; family Sanyastnellaceae; genus UBA8752. The sequence continues at coordinate 15,061 of JAKMCX010000099.1, read as the reverse complement.
GTTTCGTACAGGCCATCTTTCAATGACCAAGCCTGACTGAGCAGTTCCGTCATGCCGTATTCTCCTGCCACAGTCCGACATCCAAATCCCCTTTGAATCGTGCTCCTTACCCGTTCAGACACCCACTCCTCTCGCCGTCCCTTCATGCCCCCGGTGATGGCGATGTGAACCCTTTCTGTGAGCGGTGGCCTCCCGGAGCGCTTCCAGGCTTCGGCCGCATCGACCAAAGCCCAGGTGACGCCAATGAGCACCACTGTGCGGCCGGTCGCTTGTATGGACCCCATGGCCTCGAACAAGGCTTCGACATTGTCGAGGAAAAATCCGCCCGCTGGATGGCCACCTGCTTCCATCCAACCTTGCTCGCGCAGCAGCGTTACCATGTGCACCAAACTGCTATCGGGCCTTTCGAGGTATCCGGGAAGCAGTCCCAAGACGACAGCCCCTCCGTCCCCAGGAGGTCCGAAGCGGTCCGAAAATCCAACCGTGGCAGATGTCCGGTATAGCCCTGGAGTGAGGACGCGGTGGGTGCCGCGGTCAGCTCCTGTTGTTCCGCTGGTCCGAAATACCACGGGCGGCCGGTTTTCTGCGATGCCTTCTGTCTGGACCTGTCCCCATCGAAAGGCCTCAACCGGCATCGTGGGAATGTCCTGCCACCGGCCTACGCTTGCGGCATCGGCGTCCGACCACCCCAAGTACCTGCACCACTTGTTGTACAAAGCGCAGCCCTGGAATTGAAAACGAAACACCTGCAAAGCCAGACGATTGAACGCCTCTGGCTCGGCTTGGTCGCCGCCGCTTGTCATGAAATCCGAAACGGCATGCCAGAGGGCCACCCCCTCCGCAGAACCGGTGGGCGTCACAACATCTTCCAAAGGAGGACCGCCTGTAGACATGGGCTGCAAAATGCGGCTTAATTTCCCACCATGTGCAACGGGTTCTCAAGCAAAAGTTCAGGACGGCCTACTGTGGTCATGGCCGCGCTGTTGCTGCTGGCATCGGGATGTGAAACGCCGGTATCGCTCCCCCCTGAGCCCAACTTGACTTCCATTGAACTGCTCACCGCAGGAGAAACGGGCACCTTGATCATTGGGTTCGAAGACGGCGATGGGAATTTCGGCCTAGAACAAGCCGACACTACCGATGTCTTCTGTCCCCTCTGCCCTTTCCACCACAATGTCTTTTGCGAATACCAGGAGTTGCGGGATGGTGAATGGACCACCATTGAGCTCAACCCTGAAATTGGTGAAGTGCCATTTTACTACCGTGCGCCTTTGATTGCCCCAACCGGTCAGAACAAAGCCCAACGCGGGACCATCACCGTAGACCTGGAACCCCGCTACTACCTGAGCTCAGCATGGGACACCCTCAGATTCGCTGTGCACATTGTGGACCGGACGCTCCAATCGAGCGACACCCTGATCACCGCTTCAGTGACGAAGCCATAAAAATCTCCTCGTACTTGGAAGCCAGGATTCCCAAACGGAGTCCGATTTCCTCGAGCAGGTTTCCCATTTCGTTGAACGTCATGCCGCTCTCCACAGAGTAGCGCCCCTTTCTGGCATCCTCGAGGTGCTTTGTGCGCATCTGTTCCCGGATCACGTTGGCACTGGACAAGTGCAACTCCACTTGATTTAAATGGTCTCGGGCAGATTTGCGGCCCAGCACCGTCGGGCCATTCAGCGGTCCCATCGCTTCCATTCCCAAGGTGAGCTCTCCCAGCATGGACACCAAGCGGGTGCGTTGTTTGGGTGCAAAAAAGACCTCGTTGCGTTCCCTGTCGATTTGAACCTCCATGAAAACGTGCAAGAGTTCCACCACCTGGCTGATTTCGGTGGACCATTCCAATAGAAACTGCACCTGCCTGTACGTCGCTCCTGAAATCTTGCCCCGTGCCAACCGTTCCAAGAAGGCCTTTAACTCGGATTCATATCGGCCGCTCAGGCTCCGCAATTCCCCGACACGGTCCGAAGACCTGTCTCTTTTGGTCGGATCAACCTGTGCCATCATGGTCTCGAGTTCACCCATCATCTTGACCCCCAATTCATGGTGATGTTCCGCCTCGCGCTGTGCCTCCAACACCTGCAGTTCAGGGGCGTCCATGGCGCTGGCCGCCACCAATGGCGAACGGAAATCCCGGACCCCTTCTCCGGGGACCAGTTTGCGGGCCATCCATAGGATCGGCTTTGGAAACAACCCGAAAACCCCCGTGACGATCACATTGAAAAGGGTATGAAAAAGGGCCAGAAAGACGCCGATGCCCCCCAAAAAGACGCCGCCGGGCTCCAAAAACCAACGCACCAAATCCAAAACAGGTTGGAGCAGCGGAAGAAAGAGGGCCACACCCACTGCGTTGAGCAGAAAGTGCACAGCCGCCACCCTGCGCGCCTCTCGGCCTGCTACAAGGGATGCCAAGATGGCCGTGGATGTGGTGCCGATGTTGGCACCCAAAATGACGGCAGCACCGGTGAATTCCGTGACGACGCCTCCTGCGGCGAGGGTAATGACGAGCGCCATGACCGCCGAAGAACTCTGCAAAGCGATGGTCGTCAGAATGCCGATGAGCACGGCCCCGAGGATGGAACCAATGCCCCCCACATTGAAGAAGTCCAAAAACCCCGCCAAGCCAGCCTCTGTGATGGGTGGCACGCCTTCTTTGAGCAACCCCAAACCCACGAACATCAGGGAGAAGCCGATGATGGCTTCCCCAAGGGTGCGTGTCCGACGGCGCTTGAAGAACATCAAGGGCAGCGCAAACGCCAACAGGGGCAGTGCCAGCCCACCGAGCGAGGGTTTGCTGATGGTCAGGGCCACAAGCCATGCCGTAACAGTGGTGCCGACATTGGCCCCCAACATGAGGAAGTAAGCCTCTGAAAGGCGCAGCAATCCAACCTGCGCAAAGCTGACAGCGATCACAGAGATGGCGCTGCTCGATTGCAATACTCCCGTGAGGGTAAGGCCCGCCAAATAGGCCCGTTCAGGCTTGCGGGTCACCCTCCCGACCGCGCGCCGCATGCGGCTGCCGGTCAGGCGCTGGATGGAACCGCTCATGACCACCATCCCGTAGATGAACAGCGCCAAGGCACCGAGCAAATTCAAGACTTCGACCAAGTTTGACATCGCGGGGGATTGAAAACCTCGGCCATCAGGCTGCCGGGGAGGTGAAGGTCGCAAAAAAAGAAAGGCAGTGCGGAATGCACTGCCTTTCTCAAGTCGTATTGGCTGCGGTATTATTCGCAGTCGGTGGCAAACGCACCGAGGAGGATCAACAGGTCACTGACCGAGGTCGTGCCGTCTCCATTGAGGTCTGATGGACAAGGATTGGCCACAGTCAACTCACAGGTTCCATCGTCGATGATCGCATCTGCACTGTAGTTCGATGCGGACTCGTAGGTACATCCCAAGCAATCGTAGGTGCAGCTTCCGTCGTCAAACAAGGCGGTAGCCAAGTAGTTGCAAGAAGTACCATCGGTACAACCGAAGGCAGAACTGTTGGCTGCTCCTGGAGTTCCGTTGTCGACCCAGCTGTTCTGCCAGTTGTCGGCATCGTCGTTGTTGAGGTTGGTCGCAATGAGCTCCAAAGAAGCGCAACCGCCGTCAGGGCTGGCTGCCAAGATGTTGCCCAGCACGCTGATCTCCTGAGAAGGCCAAGGTGCTGCATCGTCGTAAGTGACTGCATCCACAACGTTTCCGAAGGCATCCTGCAGCTGAGCAGTACCACCGCCGTTGCCCCAGTTTCCATTGTCCATGAGGAATACAGTGATTCCCATGGCCTCGTAGTTGGACTGTGCCACCAAACCTGGAACCACCAAGAAGTAGCTGTCTGCAGGGATGATTGTTCCTTCAGGGAAGGACATGGCGAAGGCCAAAGACGTGGGGTTGGAGAAAGCAGACCACACTTCGTAGCCGCTGATGTCGGCCTCGTCGCCTGCATTGTAGAACTCCACGAACTCCCAATCGAAGTCACCCCCCTGGTTGTCGCAGGGGTTGTAGTGGATTTCGTTTACAATGATGTTGGGGAGTGTGTAGTAGCAGAGCGTGTTGTCAGCTTCTGTGGCGGTCGCGTCGAAGTTCAAAGCCGTCTCATCGGTACAACCTGTGATGACACAACTGCCGTCGTCGGACGTCGCATCCGGGTTGTAGTTATCGGCTGCAGGGTCAGTACACCCTGGGATGTTGGCGCAAGAACCATCGTCTTCGTTGGCCAGCGGCCAGTAGTTCGGGAAGGTCGCGTCGGTACAACCCAAACGCACCACGTCGGTGGAGTCGCGTGGCTCCAATTTCCAGTTGCCGTAGGCATATCCGGTGGGTGCGGTAACGCGGTAGGTGCGGCCTGCTTCGACCACTCCAGCGCCAAAGGCGTCATAGGCGCGGTCATTGACCCGTGCACCACCACTACCATCGTTGATGCTCCACTCTGCAAAGCCGAGGTCGGGGTTGTCACACTCCGCCGTTATGGACAGCAATACAGCTTCCCACTCTTCCAAGCTCACGTCGCCTGTGGCGATGACCTCTGCCGCGGGCAGTGGGTTTCCAGAGGAGATGACGTTGATGGTCGGGTTCGGGAAGTAATCGTTGCCAAACCAGCTGTCAGGTGTTCCCGTGATTTCAACTTCGTCGCCTTCCTGCACGTTGCCAATGGATTCTGCCGTGGCATCGGAACCGCGCACCCAGTATCCTGAGAAAGCGCCCGTGCCATTTTGAATGGTGAATGCCGCCTGGTTTCCAAAAGAGCCGTCATCTGTCAGGTAAACGCCGGTGACGATACCGCTGGTGGTGACAATCCCTGTGGTCAGGTCTTGGTTGATTTCCTGAATCGTGACGTTGGGAATGAACAGACAGCTGCCATCGTCCACCGTTGCGTTTGGATCGTAGTTCAATGCGAGCGGATCTGTGCAGCCTTCAGAACTGGTGGCACACAAACCGGTAAATTCATGGCTATTGAAGCCGTCCAGTCCGTTGTTCAGCGCGTAGTCGTTGTCGAGGACAATCCACTCGCTGTCTTCTGCAGAAGTGCCGGCACTGGTGGTCCAGTCCCCTCCATTTCCGAACGAAATATTGGACTTGCGTCGCAAAGTGTGGTTTTGGGTGCCGTTGGTCACACCCGCAACGTCCCAAGCGGAACCGGGGTCCAAACCGTAAGGCTCTCCAATCACATCGAGCAAGTCCCAATCCCCTCCGTTTCCAAAGGATGCTGTGGCGCTGAACATGAGTGCAAAAGCATCATCTCCGTTGGACAGGAACTGCCAGGTGGCATCGGCGCTGTCGAGCAAAGCTGCATCGGCCGATGGGTGAACAATCATGAACGTCTCGCCCGCGGCCAAGGAACCGCCTGTTGGGAAGATGTCGTTCCAGAAATCCCACTCCTCGGCTGCAGGATCGGTGTTGTTGGCTCCGTTGGACTGGCTGGCAATCGTATACAGAGCGAGGCTCACTGGGCTGCTTGTGGGGTTGTATACCTCCAAGTACTTGTTGTTGCTCGACCCCTCTGCACATTCACTGAAGAACAGGTTGCAAGGCTCGCTGCCTGTGCATGAACCATCGTCAATGTCCGATCCAGGCGTGTAGTTGTCTGCGTTGGGCAGCACGCAACCGTACAAGAGGACATCGGCTTCATCGCGCGGGAGCAGCTTGTAGTTGCCAAAGCTGTAGTGCAAAGGACCGGTCACTTGGAACTGGGCATTGATGACCACCTCTCCGGTGGTTTGGTGGTCCCATCCACGGTCGTCGACCCGGAGCTCTCCAGATGTATCGTCCATGCCCCACTCCCCATTTCCGAGGTCTGGAGAGGATACTGTTCCAGTAGACTGCACGAGGACAGCCTCCCACTCTTCCATGTTGGCAGCGCCTGTTCCAAGCACTTCCACCGCAGGCAAATCGTTGCCTTGGCTCAAAATACTGGTCGCGATGGGGTTGCCATCCACGCCTTCCAGTTGGGTGAGTCCGAAGTACTCGTTCACCACACCTGTCAGGCTCACAAAATCACCAATGGTCAGTGCCACCTCTGGGTTGAATCCGAAGATGCCGCTGTTGGCACCTTGGCCCTGCTGGACGCTGAACAGGCTGCCGTAGACACCCGTCACAGTGCCGCTCACTGTCACCAATGAATCTGTGAAAACGGGGGGGTCCAATGACTGTCCCTGTTGAATGGTAGAGATGGCAATCGCTCCGTCTACGACGTTGCAGCTGTCGTCATCGATGATGGCGTTTGCGTCGTAGTTGTCGGCCGCTGGGTTGGTGCAGCCGAGCTTTTGGAAGTCGTCTGCATCGCGTGGCTCAATGCTGTTTCCGAAACCGCCGTTGATGGCTCCGGTTACGCGGTAGCTGTCGCCGATCATTGCGCCTTGCTCCGTGTACCCGTCGTAGCCGAGGTCATCCACATTGTGGTTGCCTGAGCCGTCGTCGATGGGGAATTCGCCGAAGTTGTTGACCTCGCCTGTGATGGCACCTGTGACCTGACACAGTACGCCTTCGTACTCCTCAAGGTTGGCGTCTGCAGTAGACAGAACCGCTGGGGCTGGAAGGGCGTTGCCGCTGTTGAGGATGGTTGCGCTGGCCGAAGACAGCTGCGTGCCGCCGCTGAAACTTCCGACGGTTCCTGTGACCATGACGCTGTCGCCGACTGCAACTGGAGTGACCCCGTCGAGCAATCCACCGCTGACGTAGACAAAAATGCCGCTCCAAGGACCCTCTCCATCCTGAATGGAGGTGTTGCTGCCATAGACGCCGGTGACGATCGCAGAAACGGTCACTTCTTGGCCGTCGAACGTGCCGTCGTCATCGGCGCCCATGTCCTGTTGGATGGCACTGATGGTGGCAGCAGATGGGAAAGTGCAAGAGCCGTCTTCGAAGTCGACGCCTGCATTGTAGTTCGTTGCTGTGCTGTCTGTGCAACCTCCAGTTCCAACCGTCACGGTCGCGACCATGCCCAAGGAGGCGTGGTTTCCGACAGAGCAATCGTAGTTGTAGACGCCGGGTACTGTAAAGGTGTAGCTGCCGATGCAGGTCGGAGCTTCTGCAGTTCCGCCCGATGCGACCGCCAAGGAGAACGCTTCTGGATTTCCATATGAATTTCCAGTCAACGCAGAGATGTTGCCGTTGACATCGTGAGAACCTCCCACGTTGACCCAGACCACTGTGTCGCCAATGGCCACTTCGAGGTCAGCAGGTGCGTAGAAATAAGCGCCAGCTTCCACCACCACACCGCTCACGCCGCATGCGTTGTCGTCAGACACCACGTTGGCGCCGCATTCGCTCACGAGCAAGGCAATGTCTGCCGCGGTTTGCTCTTGGTTCGGGTTGTGGTCTACACATCCTGTCGCATTCGAAAAATCACTGTAGATGGTCCAATTGGCTCCAATCCAAGTGGCTCCGTCAGGAGCAGATGTGGTGCGCAAGGCATACCCATCTTCGAAGTCATGGCAGGTATCTGAACCGTCCTCGCCAATCACGCCGAAGAAGTCAACGATGTTGTCGCCACCATCGTAGAGGGCAACTTGGTCGTCTCCATTGCTGTCAACCGCGCCGCCAGTGCCGCCTACCAAGTCCGGTGCGAACCCGTACGCACCTTCAAAACCAGAAGCTGATTGTGCGATGTAGACACAGCTGCCATCATTTAACGTACCGAGGTCAGTCAGGCTGATCTGGCTGGACTGTGGGTCCAAGTTTCCGTTGGTCCACCTTTTGAGGTACCAGCCGGACAAGTCCACTGGGGAGCCTGAGTTGTTGGCGATTTTGACGAACCGAGCATTCGAAGCATCGGTGGGGTCTGCTAACATGGCCAAATGGGCCGTTTGGGCAGAGAGGGCAGCAGTCAAAAGAACTGCAATAGACAGTAAAAAGGTGCGCATACGTGGGTTCTAGGTTACGGATAATCAACCGCAAATTAAGGGCGGTGTTCTCTTGAATAAGTAATCCAACGCACTGATTAACCGATTGGTAACATGGGCCCGGATAATGAGACTCCCAAAGACTCACTGCCATCGATAAGCGCCCTCAATTCTGTTTACAAAACCCTGACGGGCCGGAACTTGACCTCACCATTTAAAGGTCTTCCTGTGGTGGACGCAAGTGCCGTGCACAGACAGTGCGGCTTTGTGTGCTTTCGTGGGATACCCTTTGCTGCGGTCCCAGCCATACACTGGAAATTCTGCAGCCAGGTTGAGCATCAATGCGTCCCGGTGGGTCTTGGCCAACACACTGGCTGCGGCGATCGACAAAAACCGTCCATCTCCCTTGATTTCGCAAGAGTGAGGAATGGCATGGGCCTCGAACCTGTTCCCATCGATCAACAAAAATTCTGGCTCCACTTGCAAAGCATCGATGGCCCTGTGCATGGCCAAATGGGAAGCCTTGAGGATGTTCAGTGTTTCGATCTCTTCGACCGTCGCCCAACCCACAGCCCAGGCCGCGGCTTCCGATTCAATCCGGACCCTGAGGTCCTGTCGGGTGGTGGCATTGAGCTGCTTGCTGTCGTTGAGCCCTGCCCGCATCCAAGCCTTGCCTGCTTTGCCGGGAATGACAGCCGCAGCCGTCACTGGTCCGGCCAGACAGCCCCGTCCCGCTTCATCCACTCCCGCTTCTGTGCGGCCTTTGAGCGCATGCAACTTCAACCCCATCAGAATGACACTTGTGCGGCTTGCTCGTCCACGATGTCAATGCCCGCTTCCGATCCAGCCTTGGCAATGCACGACCACAACAAAGAAGAGGTTCTTTCCCAGCTAAAATCATCCGCCCGGTCCCTGCCTTTTTCGATCAAATCAGCCCTGAGCGCCGGCCCTTCTTCGATTTGACGCATGGCACGGGCTACTTGTTCGGCGTCCCCAGGGTCGACCTCGATTCCAGCCCCGTTGGCCACTTCAGGCAAGGAGGTCCGGTTGCCGTGAATGACCGGGGTTCCAGCAGCAAAAGCCTCGACCATGGGGATTCCAAAACCTTCGAACCATGGAATGAACACCAGCGCTCCTGCAGAAGACAGCACTTGGGCGAGCTCATCTTGGGCCAACCACCCCGAGGTGTGCACATGGTCGCGAACATGTCCCGGGAGTTCATCCATGGAGCGGCGCGCATCAAACCGCCGCCGGCGCCACAAAGCAGTTCCCACCAACATGAGGTCCCATTTCCCGCCTTGGGCGCGATACGCGCTGAAAGCCTGCATCAATCCCTGCAGGTTTTTTCGGGGGTGCTGGGTTCCGACGAACACGAAAAAGGGCTGTCCGTTGGTATACTTCTGGCGCACCAAACGGGCTTGCTGCTGTGCATTGGCTCCAAGCGGTGCGCTGTGATACACACTGCCTGCGCCATTGTAGACCACATCTATGTGGTCTCGGGCGACCCCATAACGGTTGTGGATGTCGTCGGCACTGAACTGGCTCACTGTAGCGATCCTGGTGGCGCGCTTGGCGGCACTTGGAAAGCGCCGTTTGTAATGCTTGGCCACGCCTTCTGGCAACCACTCAGGGTGGTGCTCAAAGTTCAAATCGTGCTGCACCGCAACCTGAGCAACGTTGGTTTTGCTGCTCAAAAAACCATCTGGGGACACAAAAATGTCCGCTTTTACTCTTTTCAAAATCCGGGGAACCGCCCAATCGAACCAGATGTCCAATAGGAATGGGCGGCGGGCTGGAGGCCACACCCAATGGCACTCTACGTTGGCTCCAGGAAACAAATCTTCGGGCGGTTCCCGGTCGAAGAGCAGGTGAAACTGGTGCTCTGGGTGCGCCGCTGTCATGCGCTGAACGGTCTCCAGCGTGAACCAACCAATGCCATCCAGTTTGCCTGGAACCACCAAGCGGGTATTGATCGCCACCACTGCCATGGGACCAAATTACGACCTGCTCAAGTGCAAAAGTTGAAACAATGCAGATACGGTTTGTCTCGGGTTGACGTTGGGCCAATAGTCCGGTGCATCTTGCGCCTTGGAACAGAACTGCAACCCGATTTTGCACACCATGGATATGACCTCATCCAACAACAATGTCCAAGACACCACCTTGCTGCGCAGGGTTTGGGACTGGCGACAACCTCTGATTATCGCCGGACTGCTGGGCGGATTGATCAGTGCAGCTGCCTCTTTTTTGATTGAACCTGAATTTCAATCCTCTGTGGTGCTGTTTGCCTTGCCGCAACAGTCCATTGGAGCCCAATTCTATGAGGAAGTCAAAAGGGAGGACATCCTGGCCTACGGAGAAACCGAGGATGCAGAGCGCTTGTTGCAGATCTTGAATTCGGACCGCATCCGAAGAAGGGTCATCGAGAAGTACGACCTCTGGACGCATTACAGCATTGACCGGGGGCAAACTGGGGCGCAGGCTGCGATGGCCAAGGTGTACGCCGGAAAAGTCGGAGCAAGCCTGACCCGATATGGCTCCATCCGCATCGACGTCTATGATTCCGCACCTGAAATGGCCCGCAACATGGCCAATGACATTGCCCAACTGACCGACTCTGTGGCCAACCAACTGCGCAACGATCGCGCCAGTGAAGCCCTGCGGTATGCAGACCGGTCACTGCGTCAAAACCAAAACGAAATCAAGGAAATGGAGGGGCGGCTCGGCGACTTGCGCAGCGTGGGCATCTACGATTTTCCCATCCAAATCGAAGGACTCAACGAGCAGTATGCCACAGCCTTGGCCGAGGGTCAAACCACCCGGGCCGAGAACATTCAATCTAAAATGGAGCGGTTGGCACCGTATGCCAATGAATACAACCAGCTGACCACCAAGCTCGAAGATGCTTACGAGCAAGAGGCCGTTCTCAAGAAGCGTTACGACCTCAACAAGCTCGATGCGGAATCGCAAATCCCCGCTGCATTTGTGGTGGACCGCGCCGCAGCTTCCGACAAAAAAGCCCGCCCTGTGCGCTGGCTGATCACCGTGATGGGGGCCGTTTCATTGGCATTGGCAGCCCTCGTGTTTTTGTTGATGCGAGACGCCATCCGATGAACCCCGCGCCCAAGGCAAAGCGCCCTGTATTGGCCCCTCCCCGTTCTCCGATTTCCGGCGGAACGGCAGCGGTCATACTGGGTTTTGGCGCCTTGCTCTTTTGGGCGATCTCCCAAGAATTTTATGCGTTGGCAGCCCTGCCTCTGGTTCTGGGCATTGTGGGCTTGGCGCTGTCGAGACGCGATCTGCTGCTTTTGGGCCTCGTGGCCACAGTGCCGCTCAGTTTGAATTTGGAACAGCTCGAGATTGGAGGGGTCGGGCTCTACCTCCCCACAGAGCCCATTTTGTTTGGGCTGCTGCTGCTGTTTCTGCTCGACAGGTTGCGCGGAATCGGCATGGATGTGGACCTGGAAAGGCACCCCATTTCACGCTGGTTGCAGGCCATGTTCCTGTGGCTCATCGTGACCACGCTTTTGTCGTGGGATCCGTTGGTTTCGCTCAAATTCACCATCGCCAGGGCATGGTTTGTCGTGGGGTTCTTTTTCCTGCTCGCCCCCATTGTTCGGCGCCGTGCCCGGCAAGAGCACTTTGTCCTGCTGTACCTGTTGCCCCTTCTTGCCGTCATTGTATACACGGTGGTCAGGCACGCTGGTTATGGCTTTGAAAAACAAGCCGGCCATTGGGTCATGGACCCTTTTTTCAAGGACCACACCAGCTACGGTGCTGTCTTGGCCATGTTCTGGTTTCCGGTGCTCGCTTTGCTGCTCAAGCCCAACCGTCAGGCCATTGGAAAACTTGGCATCGGGGTGGCTTTTGTGGTGCTCACTTTGGGCCTAGTCCTCTCCTTTACACGCGCTGCTTGGGTGTCTCTGGCGGCGGCGGCGGCATTGGGGGTTTTGATGCGGCTGGGTGTCAAATTGCGCACCTTGATTGCCATCGGGGTATTGGCAGCAGGCTTGCTGTTTCTCTCTTGGGACCAGTTGCTCATCTCCTTGGAGCGCAATGACCAAGACTCTTCAGACGACCTCACAGAGCACGTCGAGTCGATCAGCAATGTATCCAGTGATGCTTCCAATCTAGAGCGGATCAACCGCTGGAGCTGCGCCCTTAGCCTGTGGTCTGAACGTCCGCTTACAGGCTGGGGACCGGGTACCTACCAATTTGTCTACGCACCCCACCAGCGGTCCGAACACCGCACCATTATTTCGACCAACAATGCCGACCGCGGCAACGCCCACAGCGAATACTTGGGCCCGCTGGCAGAGCAAGGCATCCCCGGGACCCTCATCGTATTGGGGATCCTCCTTGCATGCTGTAACATGGGGTTTCGAACGTACCGGGCCCTGCGCGACCGCGACCGGTGGCGGGCTTATTGGGCGATGTCGGTCTATTTGGGACTGATGACCTACTTCATCCACGGGGTGCTGAACAACTACCTCGACACCGACAAGGCCAGCGCCCCCTTCTGGGGATTCATGGCCATCCTCGTCGTGATTGACTTGGAGGTCAAGAAAAATGAACGGTAAGCAGGGCCGTGTCGTCTGCGGGATCAGCCACACCTCGGTGTTGCTCCCAATCCACGATAATGCTGGTGTTCAGCACCTCGCAGCCTGAACTTCTTTCCTTCTCTACCAACTGTTGCAATCGGTGCTCACCATAGGCCTCGCCACTGGTGTTCTCTTGCTCTACCAATCCATCGGTGAAGCATACGAGTTTTGACCCCGCTTCAACCATGAGTTGGCCTGCGCCAACTTCAGGCAATAAGTCCAGCATGCCCAGACCTGGACACCCTTCTCCCAGGAATGTCCCTGGGCCTTTGGCTGGCACAAATAAGGGGGGGTTGTGGCCACAATTCACATAGTCAATGACCCGCTTGACGGGGTCGTGAATGGCCAGAAACAGCGTGATGAAGCGCTCCCCGCCTGCGCTGCCAAAAACACGGTCATTGAGCGACTTGACAACACCATCGATCGGCCCCGTGTTGCGGTCCAAGTGGGCGTGCAGGTGCGCCTGAAAGTTGGACATTAGAAAGGCCGCTGGCATGCCCTTTCCACTCACGTCTGCCATGGCGATGGCCATCCGGCCATCGGGCAGCTCTACAGCGTCGTAGTAATCCCCACCCACATGGTGGTGTGGCCGGTACCGCGCCGAAAATGAACGGTGCCCATCGTTGGGCAGGTTGCTCGGAAGGAGCATGGACTGCATTTCGCCCGCCAACGCCAATTCTCGCTCCAAACCTGCCGTTCGAATGCGCTCTGCTGTCAATTCGCGGTTGCGGAGGGCCACCACCAAAACATTGGTCAGTGTGGTGATGAACCGCACATAGCGGATCGAAGGGCTCATGCCGCGGCCTTCTTCTCTGTCCCCCATGACCACATAGGCGATGACATCGCCGTCGTGTTCAACGGGAATGGCCAGATCGAACTCCACCTCCGTGTCCCCTGCAACGATGGCGTGGGCCTTGCCCGAGAGGACCTCAGAGGCATTGGCAAGTTTGGGCAGGCTTGTGGGGTAACCCCATTCAATCAAACACCCCCAAACGGTCTCCTCTTGGCTGCGGGAAAACAAAGCCAGTTTGCCCACACCCATGCTTTCGAGACACCGCTGATACAGCGCAAAAAGCGCCCCGTCTGGCACATTGCGGTTGATCGCCTGCGTCAGCTCTAACAGTGCATCCGCCTGCTGTCTCAGGCGGTCCAGTCGTTTTTTGGTCCGAAGGTCAGAGGCCATGAAGGGTCACTTCTTGACCCGTTCGGAGTAGTCGCCCGTGCGGGTGTCCACCTTGATGCGGTCACCTGTATTGATGAACAAGGGCACCCGCACCTCAGCACCGGTATCGATGGTGGCTGGTTTGAACGTGTTCGTCGCCGTATCGCCTCTGACACCGGGTTCGGTGTAGGTCACCTCTGCCTCAATGTGGCTGGGCAAAGAGGCGCTGAGCGGACGCTCCTCATCGGCATGAAACACAATCAAGCACTTCATTTCATCCTGGAGGAAATGAGGGTTGTCGATGAGGTGCTTCTCCAAGAGAATTTGCTCAAAAGACTCGGTGTTCATGAAGTTGTACCCCATGTCATCCTCGTACAGAAAGGTGTGTTCGCGCGTCTCGACCCGGATCACATCAACCTTGGCTCCTGTGTTGTAGGAATGCTCAATGATTTTGCCGTTCTCCAAGTTTTTCATTTTGGTCCAGACATTGCCGGAACCCCGTGCCGTCTTCTTGTGAAGGAATTCGAGGACCTGGTAAAGCCCGCCTTGGTGGCGCAGGCACAAACCGTTCTTGATATCGGAAGTGGTTGCCATATGGTTGAGGTATGTCGCTTTTGAGCCTCTCCTTTATTGGAGATCGCCTCTAGAGCGTCCTGCAATATAGCGGCTACCTATGGCGCACCGAAGGCCAAGGCGGTTTGAATTCCACCCGAAATGCGTGGATTCCGTGAGACACGCCCCCCTTTTCTTCTGCTGTAACACCCGATGTCCACCCCAAGCGCGCCCTGAGGTTCCATGATCCGCTGTCCGATCTCCACCTCAAATAGGCCTTGACCCCCGACTTGGAAAACGGTTCTGATGGCCTGCCATCCCATCCTTGGAGGTAGCGAACAGGTGCACCTTCCTCCCCCCAAGACTGGGCCACCCCCAGCCGCCAACGGCCGTTGTCTTGGGTGTTCCATGACGCCATGAAGGCCACGGCCAAGCCCACCGACCTGCCCCTTCCAGATGCACTGATGCACCACCGCCAAATCGGCGCATCCCTGTGCGAAGGGCTGTTCAATGTGCGCCACAGCGCCGACCAATGGTGCCCGCCCAAGGCGCCATTTTCCGTTCCCGCTTGGAAGGACACCTTTGGTTCGATGAACGTCCTGATGTCCAATCGGTGACCCCGCCTTTCGATGCGCAATGCGGTCCGCCGACGCGCGCGGTGTGGTGGCGGCCCCCACCACCGGACCTCCATGCGCACCCAACCGCTCCACCGTCCATTGAATGCGATGCCGCCCTTCCACAAGATGCCCGGCAATGCTTCGGGATCAAGAGGTGTTGCGCGCACCTCACCGCTGCGCCACTTTGGATGCAGGGGATGGTCCCGCTCCAACTGAGCATGGGCCTCCCAATCCCGCGACCAAGTTTTGAGGGCACTCAACCGGCCCACCCAGCCTCCGCGAAATGCCGCTGCTGCCCAACGC
>JAKMCX010000086.1 GCA_022428285.1 Flavobacteriales bacterium | reverse complement strand
GGGCTGTTGCTGCAGGTGATGGTCTCGCCTGTGTAGCTCAACACTGCCGCATCGTTGGCCATGGTCGCTGCTGCGCAGTCGTTGGCAAACAAGATGGCGGCGTGGTCGTCAGCCGTGATCTGGCTGCTTTCGACGAGCATGCGGTTGGGGCAGATGGTGTAGATGGTGGGGTAGTAAGCTCCAGCGTAGTCGTCAAAGATGCTTCCGCCATTGTCGATGATGGGATACCCCGTTCCCTCGATCCAGTTGCCTTGTGTGGCCGTACCTGTTCCTTCCAGGTCCTCTTGAGTGGTGGTGTCGTCGCCTTCGATGAAGAAAACGTACACTTCGTCGGTTCCGTCAGGACCATACATTTCCCAGATGTCTTCGAGGGCACCTGTTGTGTGGTAGCTCCAGCAAGGTCCGCACCATGTGGCGGAGAAGTCAATGATGACTTTCTTTCCTTCGTCGAGGAGGCTGTAGAGGTTGTGCTCCACACCATTGAGGTCTTCGGCTGTCCAATCTGGAGCAATGCTTCCGTCAGGCAACTGAGCGGCAGCGGTCATGCTGATAAAGAGCGCAAGTAGCGCGATGTAAATGTGCTTCATTGAGCAGGGTTTTGGGTTGTTTGATTCCTGAATCCTAAACAGGGAAGGTAAATATAGGAGTGTAGGGCAATATTTTGGCCGCGTTGGGGTTTTTAAGCGTTCAGCCTTTCATTCTCGAGGCATCAAAAGCGTCAAATTCGGTTCAAAGGGGCTTTTTGAACGGGCTTTTTGGGTCCGTTTTGCAGTTTATCTTTGTGCCATGCGTACAAAAAGCGAACGGTCCCAGCGTTGGGGTGTCCTCTTGGCCATCATGGTTTTCTCGGTCATGGTATCTGCTCAAGGGCCCACCTTGATTGATCCGGTCGAAGTGGTCGAAGGAGACCCTTCGGACACCGTCATGGTTGCGGAATGGTTTGTGACCAATGCGTCAGAAAATCCCATGACGCTTTATGTGGAGCGCAACGTTATAGAAACTGTTGACCCGATGAACCTGCCATATGAGCCAGGCGATGAGGGAGCATATGAGCGTTTCTGTTGGGCGGGGACCTGCTACCCATACGGAGCGGCCTCAAGTGCGCTGTCTCTGGCCATTACTTTGGAGCCCTCTGACACCACGGGAATCAATGCGTTTGGTGCTGAGGATTGGTTGATCTCCGATTATTACCCCAATGGGGTGGCCGGTGTCACCGCTTTGGAGTATTGTTTCAAGGCGACCCAACAGGGCGTGCCTGATGTGTGTCACACCGTCCTCTATTGCGCGGGTACAGAAGAAGGGGAGTGTGTCGTTTCCGTAGAAAATGAGCGTCATTCTGGATTTGAGACCTTGGCACCCAACCCAGTTGTGGGCCATTCCTCGTTGTCTTATTTGGCGCCAGAAGGGGGTTACCTGTTGATTTTGGACCTGACCGGACGCGAAATGAAGCGGGTGCCTTTGGCCCCTGGTCGTGGGATGGTATGGATTGATGCACAAGACTTTGACCCGGGCGTGTACCTCCATGCTTTCGAGTCCAAGGGTCGGATTTCGCAGACACGCAAGTTTAGCGTCGCTCGTTGAGGAGAAATCGCCGCTTGGCGGTTTGGTCTGCGCCGGGGATGGGACCATCTTCGCGTTTCTAGACACCACCCATTCAATGAGCAGCATCCGCAGGAAAGAGGCGCTGGATTACCACAGCCGTGGTCGGCGTGGAAAGGTGGAGGTCATTCCATCCAAGCCATACAGTTCACAGCGCGACTTGAGTCTGGCCTATTCGCCAGGTGTGGCAGAGCCGTGCTTGGAAATTGCGCAAAACCCCAATGACGTTTACCGCTACACCGCCAAGGGCAATTTGGTGGCGGTCATTTCCAATGGGACAGCGGTTTTAGGACTCGGAAACATCGGTCCAGAGGCTTCCAAGCCGGTGATGGAAGGCAAGGGCGTTCTGTTCAAAGTATTTGCCGATCTGGACTGTTTCGACATCGAGGTCGATGCGCTGGACGTGGACACTTTTGTCCAGACGGTCAAGGCCATTGCCCCAACGTTTGGTGGCATCAACCTCGAGGACATCAAAGCCCCTGAGGCTTTTGAGATTGAGCGGCGCCTCAAAGAGGAATTGGACATCCCGGTCATGCACGATGACCAGCACGGTACGGCGATCATCAGCGGGGCTGCCTTGCTGAATGCCCTAGAGCTGGCAGGAAAGCAGGCTGACGCCATCAAAATGGTGGTGAGTGGAGCAGGAGCGTCAGCGATGGCGTGCATGGACTTGTACATGCAGCTCGGCGTCAAACGCGAAAACATCGCTGTGTTTGACAGCAAAGGGCATTTGCACAAAGGCCGCGAAGGACTGGGAGAAAGGAAGCGCAACTTGGCGCATTCTGACGAAATGATTCCTTCCCTCGCTGCAGCGATGAAAGGGGCCGATGTCTTTATTGGTTTGAGCCGAGGTGGCCTGGTCAACGCTGAGATGGTGGCGGCCATGGCCGACAACCCGATTGTATTTGCCCTGGCCAACCCTGATCCTGAAATCCCATATGACGAGGCCAAGCGCGCCCGGCCCGATGTGATCATGGCCACTGGTCGGAGCGACCATCCCAACCAGGTCAACAACGTCTTGGGTTTCCCTTTCATTTTTAGGGGGGCAATGGACGTCAGGGCTACGGCGATCAACGATGAGATGAAAATGGCGGCGGTTCATGCCATTGCTGCCCTCGCAAAGGAGAACGTACCCGACGAAGTCAACGAAGCCTATGAACAGCGTGGACTGGGATTTGGCGTTGACTTCATCATTCCCAAGCCGATGGACCCGCGGTTGATCACGACCGTTGCGCCGGCTGTAGCGCTGGCAGCAATGGAGAGCGGTGTGGCCAAGGAGCCGATTCGGGACTGGGACGACTACAAGCGCGTGCTGGCTGAGAGGTTGGGTCAGGACAACACCTTGGTGCGGAATTTGAGTGGCCGTGCAAGGCGGCACCCCAAGCGCATTGTGTTTGCCGAGGCCGACCACTACAAGGTCCTCAAGGCCGTCGAGACGGCCCGCGATGAAGGCATTGTGGAGCCTGTTTTGTTGGGCTCGAGAGAGCGCATCGCCTCTTTGATTGAAGAGCACCGCATCGAATTGCCCGCCGTTGAAATCATCGATCCGGAAGATCCCATGGAGGCCCCCCGTGTCGAGGCTTTCGCAGGCCACCTCTTGAGCAAGCGCGAGCGCAAGGGGCTGACCCGCTCGGAGGCAATGGGCATGATGAAGCGCAGGAGCTACTTCGGCTCCATGCTCGTGGAGAATGGAGAAGCCGACGCTGTCATCAGCGGACTGACCAGGAATTACCGCGAGAGCTTGCTGCCTGCTTTGCACACCCTCGGACTTGCCGAAGGCGTCAAAAAAGTAGCGGGGATGTACATCGTTCAGGCCAAGACAGGCCCGATGTTTTTTGCGGATACAACGGTGAACCGAGACCCTACCGCCCGGGAATTGGTGGACATCACACTGTTGACAGCAGAGGCGGTCAGGTCCATGCGCATTGTGCCGAGGATTGCCATGTTGAGCTACTCCAACTTTGGCTCTGCCGGAGGCCGCGACGCCGAAAAGGTGCGGGAGGCTGTGGCCATTCTTCACGAGGAACACCCCGACCTGATTGTGGACGGAGAAATGCAGGCGAATGTGGCGCTCAACGAGGAGCTGGCGGGGGAACTCTTCCCATTCAGCAACCTGCGTGGCCGGCGTGTGAACACCCTGATCTTCCCCAATTTGGCAGCGGGAAATATTGCCTACAAGCTCATCCAAGAGATGGGCGGATTTGAAGTGGTGGGTCCGATTTTGTTGGGCCTGCGCAAACCCTTCCACATCCTGCAAATGGGCTCGAGCGTTCGTGAGATTGTGAACATGGTCCGCATTGCGGCCGTAGATGCACACACCAACCGATGATCCATCACCTCTCAGGACAATTCACCGAGCTCACGCCCACCTACGTCATTGTGGAGTGCGCGGGTGTGGGCTACATGGTGCACATCAGTTTGCACACCTCGTCCGCTTTGGCGGGTCAGGTGGAAGGCAAAGTGCTGATTCACGCCGTTTACCGGGAGGATGCCCAGCTGCTCTTTGGCTTTTCTGAGACGACCGAGCGCAGTTTGTTTGTGATGTTGACCAGCGTAAGTGGTGTTGGCGCACAAACGGCGAGGATGATTTTGAGCGGCCTAGGGCCTGCAGAGCTGGTGGAGGTGATCAGCCGTGGTGATGTGGCTGCATTGAAAGGAGTGAAGGGCATCGGGGCCAAAACCGCACAGCGGATTTTGGTTGACCTGCAGGATAAGATGGGCAAGGACCCGGCTTTTGTCGCCGCTGCAGGAGGGGCCCAAACACAGTCCGGTCAGAATGAATTTGCAGGCGCAAACAATACAAGGCGTTCTGATGCGTTGGGCGCTTTGTGCAACCTCGGATTTGATCGGAAAAGGGTGGAGACGGTGCTCGATCAGCTTGCTGCTGAAGGCATAGACACCGTAGAGGAATTCGTTCGGACTGCATTGAAAAGACTTTGACCCACTTGAGCATGACCACTTGCAACGACGTTGCGATTCAGGCCTTCCGCAGGCTGCACCTGACCTGGTGGGGGCGGTGCTTTGGGCTGTTGTTTGTTTTGGGCTTACTGCCCTCAACGACCTGGGCCCAGTCGGACACCCTTGACTTGCCTTTGCCGCACGGCGAAGACTTGCCCAACCCGGTAGAAACGCCGGGCGGCGTGAGTTTGGACTTCCCCGACGTCATTGAGTACGGCGTGGATTACGACGAGAACAGTGGCCAGTATGTGGTGCGTCAGCGCTTGGGAGACACCTTGGATTACCGGAATCCTACCTTCTTGACACTCGATGAGTTTTTGGAGTACAACATCGACGAGAACCTGAGTGAATTCTGGACAGAGATGCAACAGGAACTGGACGATGAGGAGCGCGGTTTCGCGCCCAAATTGACCATCGACTCCGAGTTGTTCGAGACCATTTTTGGTTCCAACGAAATTGAGATCAAGCCCCAAGGATCGGCCGAGTTGAATTTCGGTGTGCGTTACAGTAAAACTGAAAACCCCCGTCTTGCCGAACGGGACCGGGCCATCACAACGTTTGACTTTGACCAGCGGATCCAATTGTCCATTGACGGCAGCATTGGCGACAAGATCAACCTCGGAACCAACTACAATACAGAGGCTACGTTCGACTTCGAAAACCAGATGAACATCGGTTTCCAAGGAGAAGAGGACGACATCTTGAAAAACATCGAAGCGGGCAACATCAGCATGCCCCTCCAAAGCACCTTGATCCAGGGCAGCCAGTCCCTGTTTGGTACCAAGTTGGAAACGCAATGGGGAAAGGTCTACAACACCACAGTGTTTAGCCAACAGAAGGGCGAACGCAAAGAGATTGAAGTCGAGGGAGGTGCACAGACCCAAGAGTTTGACATCCGGGCGGATGACTACGAAGCCAACCGCCACTACTTCCTGTCTCAGTACTTCCGAAACCAATACGACAATGCCCTTCAGAGTTTGCCTGTGGTCAACTCCGGAGCCCGCATTACGCGGATCGAAGTGTACGCGGTCAACACGCAGGCCAACACCCAAGACGTGCGGAATGTCTTGGCCTTTACAGACATCGGTGAGCACCCGGACTACATTTCCTCCGACCTGCCCATCGCGGACATTACCAATGACCCCAACATTGGGATCAATCTGAACCGCGCCCCGAACAACGGCAACAACGACATCTTCTTTGACATGACGGGCGATCCGAATGTCATGGGCTTTAGCGGTGCGGGTGCGGCGATTGCCTCATACGTTGGAACGGATGGCAGTCCCATTTACGATCAAGGCATTCACTACGAGCGCGTGGGCAACGCCCGGCGGTTGGCTCCCACGGAGTTCACATACAATGACCGTTTGGGCTTCATCAGCTTGCGTCAGTCCCTGAACAATGCGGAGGTCTTGGCGGTGGCTTATGAGTATACTTTGGATGGGGAAACCTACCAGGTTGGTACGTTGAGCCAAGACGGGTATGCGGCACCTGGAGCGCTGGTGCTCAAAATGCTCAAGAGTTCTGTGACCCGGGTCAGTTTGGAAAATGGCGACGTGGCCCCGCTGTGGGATCTGATGATGAAAAACGTCTATTCCCTGGGTGCATTCGGATTGAGTTCTGAGGACTTCAGGATTGGCGTTTGGTACAACGACCCCTCTACGGGCGTGGACCTGAACTACATTCCGAGGGCCCCATTGGAAGGGGAGTTGTTGATTCAAGTCTTGGGCATGGACCGGATTGACATCAACGGTCAACTGCAACCTGATGGTGTCTATGACTTTGTGGACAATGCCGCCACACAAGGGGGCACGATGAACAGCCAGAATGGAAGGGTATTCCTGCCTTCGGTGGAGCCGTTTGGAAAATCCTTGCGCGATCAGATTGAGGCGCGGGTGTCCGACCCTGACTTGGCCCAGTCACTGATACAGACCATCGTGTTTCAGCCTTTGTACGACAGTACCAAGACGGCAGCACAGCAAATTCCTTCACTCAACCGCTTTCGCATCAAGGGTCAATACCAGAGCCAAGTGAGCTCTGAGATCATGTTGAACGCGCTCAACATCCCTGAAGGCTCGGTGACGGTGACCTCTGGAGGTGCCCGCCTCATTGAGAACCAGGATTATACCGTGGACTACAACTTGGGCCGGGTGCGCATCATCAACGATGGTTTGCTGGAAAGCGGACAGCCCATTCGGGTTTCTTTGGAGAGCAACAGCCTCTTCAACATCCAGACCAAGACGATGATCGGAACGCGTTTCGATTATTCTCCCAGCGAAGAGCTGGCCATGGGGGCGACCTTCTTGAATTTGCGGGAGCGGCCTTTGACCCAAAAGGTGAACATTGGTGACGAGCCCGTCAACAACACCATCATGGGGGCGGACTTCACCTATTCCCGCTCAAGTCAGTTTCTGACCGACATGATCGACAAGCTGCCCTTCATCAAGGCATCGTCGCCGTCGAGCATCAACCTGAGTGCAGAAGCGGCCTATTTGATTCCTGGACACAGCCGGGCGGTAGGAAAAGAAGGCAACGCCTACATCGATGATTTCGAGGGTTCGCAAAGTGCGATTGACATCCGTTCATGGACGCAGTGGAGCTTGGCCAGTACCCCAAAGCTTCAGCCCAACCTGTTCCCTGAAGCCGATGTAGAGGACAGCCTGTTGTTTAACTACAACCGGGCGCGCTTGAATTGGTACACCATTGATCCGAGCTTCTTTGGTGGCGGATTGCAAGATGGTCAGGTCGATGTGGAGGTGCGGTCCAACCACTTGATGCGCTTGGTGGAAAGCAAGGAGGTGTTCCCCAACCGACAGCTGCCTTTGGGCACCCCCGAAAACCTGCCCACGTTTGACCTTTCGTTTGATCCGACGGAAAGGGGGCCATACAATTACGTGCCTGCCGAGGGCCTGGGACCTGTGCCCGGATTGAACCAAGATGGTTCGCTGCAAGCCCCGGAAGAGCGTTGGGGTGGCATCCAGCGGGCGCTGTTGACCACGGACTTTGAGCTCTCCAACGTGGAGTACATCCAATTCTGGGTGATGGACCCCTTCAACGAGGACAGTCCCAACGATACCGGAGGCGAACTCTACATGAACCTGGGTTCTGTGAGTGAGGACTTGCTGAATGACGGACAGTTGGCTTTCGAAAACGGACTCCCCTCAGCCAACCAACCTGCGCCCGTTGTTGAAACCAACTGGGGCTTGGTGGCCGACCCATCCACCTTTAACGTGGTCAATGCCTTTGACAATTCCACAGGCGATTA
>JAKMCX010000040.1 GCA_022428285.1 Flavobacteriales bacterium | reverse complement strand
ACCACATTCATAAACCGAGCCTAGACCATCACAGATACCGCATACGTCCAGCTCTGCGCAGGTTCCATCATCCTCCGTTGCCGAAGCGTCGAAGTTGCAAGCCGATGAATCCATACAGCCCAGCAATTCCGCATCGTCACAAATGCCATTTCCATTCGCATCGGCCAAACAACCACCTCCACAGACGCCAAGTGCATCCAGCTGGTTGCCTTCGCAATCACAGTCGCCTGATGGGATTACACCGCATCCACATTCATACACAGGCCCCTGACCATTACAAACACCACAGGCATCTACAACGCCTACGCAAGGATCTATGTCATCGCAAATTTCATCATCATCGAAGTCATCACACGTCGCAACCCCAGAAACAACAACATCATCCAACCAAAAGGAAAAGCCTTTCTTGTAGTAAGACAAAGAGACCAAAACCACTGTTTCAGTCACACCAAAGTCGGGAACGAAATCGTATTGAGCATAAGACCCATCCGCAGGAATACTAACAGAAGTGAGGCCATCCAGTGTTCCCCCAAGAACTGAAATTTCTGCGGTCCAAGACGTATTGTTTTGGGCTTCTGCGTAACCCCAAATACCGATGGACAAAGCAGTAAACCCCTCAACGTCTATTAACCCGCTCTCCCAAGTAAACGAATAAACCTCCCATTGGGTTTCCCCAGTCTCGCATCGCAGAAGATGGTCACCCAAGACGTCAGCTTCTATAGTAAGTGTTGCATCACCAGAACTTGTTGCGGTCCAAGAATCAGGACTTGCTCCGGACAAACCACTGCCCCCTGCGTCAGCCTCGAAGTTTGCCTCGTAGAGGACCGTTTGGGATTGGGTGTTGAGGCCAAGGAGCACACACGCGATGAGCGCCAGAAGTGGGCGCGCAAACAGATGATTATATGGGCTCCGGTGGTCCATGGAGGGCAAGCAATGAGGTCTCTTCAAAACTATGCTGCGCCCCCGCATTATCAGGCCTTTTTAGACGGCAGCAAAACACTCTCTACGGCTCATTACACGTGAAAAACGTATAAGATGTAAAACAGGGTCGATAATTCGATGAACTTTTCAATCAAGGGCTGTTAGAATCCCTCTGCATCTCAAAAAGCCTGCTGTACTTGCCATTCACTGATAACAGCTCTTCGTGGGTTCCCGCCTCCACAATGTGCCCCAAATCCATCACCAAAATCCGGTCGGCATCCTGAATCGTGGACAATCTGTGCGCCACGAGAATGCTCGTTCGCGACTCGGTCAACTTCGCCGTGGCCATTTGGATCAGACGTTCGCTCTCTGGATCGATGGAACTTGTGGCTTCGTCCAAGACCAAAATCCCAGGCTGTTGGGCATAAGCCCGGACAAACGAGATCAACTGACGCTGCCCCGTAGACAGCATTACTCCGCGCTCCTTTACATCGTAGTCCAGCCCTCCCGGCAACCTTTCGATCAAGGCCTCCACCCCCACCGCTTGCACGGCATCCATTACCCTTTCCTCACCAATAGAGGGGTCAAACAAAGTGATGTTGTCCGACAGTGAACCGGTAAACAGGAAAACATCCTGGAGTACGACACCCAACGCACTCCTGAGCACATCCAGCGGGATGGTCCTCAGGTCATGTCCGTCGACTGTAATGGTGCCCCTTTGATATTCATAGAACCGACACAACAGGTTGATCACACTTGACTTTCCAGCGCCTGTGGCCCCCACGAAGGCCACCCTTTCGCCAGCCTGCACTTCGAAGCTCACACCCTTGAGCACCCAGTCCTCGTCTTGGTATGCAAACCACACGTCTTCAAAGACAATGTGTCCCTTCAATGAATCAACCCTAACAAGCTCGTCTTGAGGAGTCTCTGGCAACGACTCATCCATATCCAACAGATGAAACACCCGACTGGCATTCACGATGCCCATCTGCAACACATTGAACCGATCCGCCAGCTGTCGAATGGGCCGGTACAGCATGAATACATACAAGATGAACTGCAGCACCAATCCGAGGGTCATGCCCCCCTGCGCCACGCCATCCACCCCATACCACAGGAGCAGTGCTACGCTGGTGGCAGAGAGCATTTCCACCACTGGAAAGAAGATGGAGAAAGCCCAAATCGAACGAATGTTGGCGTCCCTATGGGCAGCATTGTGTTCCGCGAATTTGTTGCGTTCCGCATCTTCCCGACCAAAGGCCTGGATGATGCCCATTCCGGTGACATGCTCCTGTACGAACACGTTGATTTTGGCCACCTCATTTCGGACACTGACAAAGGCCTTTTTGATCGCTTTCTGGAAAACCCGAGTAGCCAGCAACAAGACTGGAATGGGCAGCAAAATGACCACCGTTAGCCGTACATCTACCCACAGCATGGCCGCAATGACAACAGCCAATTTAAGCAGGTCACCTACCGCGTTAAGCAGGCCATTTGAGAAGACATCTGCAATGCCATCCACATCACCAATGTGCCTCGTAACAAGTTGTCCTACAGGAGTTTTGTCAAAATACTTCAAGCGGAACTTTAACACGTGCCGGTACAGCTCAGAGCGCAAATCCAAGGTCACACTTTGGGCCACCCAATTGGCCCAATAAGTCTGATAGAACTGCAAGATGGCCTCCACCACAATCAACCCAACAACCGCAAGGAAAATCATGAGCAACCCCTCCCTGTCACCCACCGCGATGTGTTCGTCCATCGCCAACCGAATGAGGTATGGCCTGACCCAACTCATGCCGGCCAAAAGCGACACCATGAGGCCCGTCAATATGAACCGTGTGCGGTAGGGCTGAACCCGCCTCAGGATGCGCTTCAGGACCTTGGCGTCAAAAATCCTGCCTGTGGTCTCAGGGGCACTCATGAATTCAAAAAGGGATACTCCACCCGCGAAAGGTACAGGCCGCAAGCCGAGGCCGACATGCCCGCATTGGCTCGGTCACACGACGCCGCAATGTCCTTGACGTCCTCAGGCGCCAACCTCCCGCGCCCCACATCCAACAAGGTTCCCACGATGGCACGCACCATGTTCCTCAGGAAGCGGTCCGCTGCGATGTCAAACTGATAGCGGTGACGGTCAGTTTGTGTCCAAAGCGCACTGCGCAAATCACAAATGGTCGTCTTCTGGCCGCTTCCGGTCTTACAGAAAGCCGCGAAATCCCCCTTGTAAATCAGGTGCTGCACACCCGCATTCATGGCCTCCAAATCCAAGGATTGATAGACCCTGGCGCTGCGGTCCTCTAGAAACGGATCCTTGTGGGTGTGCACGTGATAGGTGTAGCCACGCTCGGTCGCATCAAAGCGCGCATGGTCCCTCGCCCCCACCTCAAATATTCGGCGCACTCCGATGTCTGGCGGCAACATGCCATTCAACTTCCAAACGGCCTGGTCCCAATCCTTGAAACGCCGCCCAAAAGGGCCATCCCATTCAAAGTGCGCATAAAACGAAGAGGCATGAACGCCGGTATCGGTGCGGCCGCACCCCACCACAATCGTAGGAGTGCCCAGCAAATCGGACAAGATGTCCTCCATCACCTCCTGAACCGATATGGACTCAGGCTGACGCTGCCAACCGTGGTATTCGGTCCCAACGTAGGACAGGTCAATGAAGCACCGCACCAGCGTTGTTTGTCAGGGCATCAGGCCCAATCCACGATGCCTTCGTGCTGGTATTCACCCGCTGCGAGACGGTCCTTGACCTTTTTGAAAGTCTCAATGGTGTACTCCACGTCCTCAAGGGTGTGAACAGCAGTTGGAATCAAGCGCAACATGATCACGTCTTTTGGAACCACCGGATAGACCACGATGGAACAGAAGATGCCGTGGTTCTCGCGCAGGTCCAAGGTCAGGTTGGTGGCCTCTCCCAATCCTCCCTGAAGGAAAACCGGAGTGACACAGCTGTTGGTGTCTCCAATGTTGAAACCTGCCTTACTCAGACCTGATTGCAATGCAGAAGCCACTGTCCAAAGGCGCTCTTTGTGCTGAGGCTGCGTGGCCATCATCTCGAGGCGCTTCAATGCCCCAATCACGATGGGCATGGGCAACGACTTCGCAAAAGTCTGGGAGCGCATGTTGTAGCGCAGAAAGTCAATCACATCCTTCGGTCCAGCCACAAACGCTCCGATGGTGGCCATCGCCTTTGCAAAGGTTCCGAAGTAGACGTCGATGGCCTCGTGACAGCCCTGCTCATCTCCTGCTCCCCTGCCATTCTCTCCGACGGTGCCAAAGCCATGGGCGTCGTCCACGAAGAGACGGAATCCATACTTCTCTTTGTACGCCGCAATCTCTTTGAGCTTGCCCTGGTCTCCCGCCATTCCAAATACGCCTTCGGTCACCACGAGAATGCCCCCTCCTGTCTGATCCGTGATGTTTTTGGCGCGGTCGAGCTGCTTCACAAAGCTCTCCATGTCATTGTGCTGGAACACAAAGCGCTTTCCTTGGTGAAGCCTTACTCCATCCACCATGCATGCGTGGCTTTCGCTGTCATACACGATGACATCGTGTCGGCTTACAAGCGCCTCAATGGCACTTTGGCACCCCTGGTAGCCGAAATTCAGCAAGAAGGCATCCTCCTTTTGCATGAAGCCAGCGAGGTTCTCTTCGAGCTCCTCGTGGAACTTGGTTTGCCCGCTCATCATGCGCGCCCCCATAGGGTAACCCATCCCCCATTCCTTGGCAGCATCGGCGTCCGCCTTGCGAACGTCTGGGTGATTGGCCAAGCCTAGATAATTGTTGATACTCCAAACAAGGACCTCTTTGCCTCTGAACATCATCCGGTTGGAGATGTCCCCCTCTAGCTTGGGGAAGGTGAAGTACCCGTGGGTATTCTTGGCATGCTGGCCAAGTGGTCCGCGGTCATCGCGGATGCGGTCGAAAATGTCCAAAACGTCTTGTTCTGTTGAGAAATCGAAGCTGCGAAGTTACTGCACCTGAACGGTATCCTTGCCCATTGTGCAACAAGTGTTGGCATATCCTCGGTTGAAAAAGGGTGCAGAACCATATTGTTCCGGCTATTTTCGCCGCCATGCGCGGTTCTGCCCTAATGGTTCTGGTGCCCTTGATGGTTCTATTTATAGGCAGTCAGGGCTGTGGTGACTACCAAAAAGTGCTCAAGAGCACAGACCCTGAATTCAAATGGGAGAAGGCCCAAGAATATTTTGCAGACGACCGCTGCATTCAAAGCCTCCCCTTGCTTCAAGAGCTGATCGGCCTGTTTAGGGGTACAGAACGCATGGAAGATGTGTACTTCATGTACGCCGAAGCACATCTGTGTGTTGAGGATTGGTTCATGGGGCGTTACTCGATGCGGAATTTTGCCAAGACGTTCCCGAATTCGGACCGCGCAGAAGAGGCTGAGTTTCGCGCCGCGCTGTGCAGTTACCGACTCTCTCCCGGTCCGGAACTGGACCAAAGCGAGACGCAAGTCGCCATGGATGAACTGCAGTTGTTCATGGACCGTTATCCGACCACAGCGCTCAAAGACAGCTGCAACAGCATGATTTTCAGGCTCCGTGGAAAGCTTGAAACCAAAGCTTGGAAGAGCGCAGAACTCTACTTCATCACCAGCAAATTCCAAAGCGCCACCAAAGCGCTCAAGCATTTCATGGACGACTGGCCCACAAGCCAATACGCCGAAGAAGCGCAGTTTCTGGTCTTGAACAGCCAATTCCTTTATGCCGAGCAGAGCTCCGCAAGAAGACAGGCAGAGCGATATGCGGATGCCATCGAATCCTACTTTACCTTTGCGGCCCGCTTTCCCGACAGTGCACGTTTAAGTGAAGCTGAACAGTTTCACCGCAAAAGTCGCACCGGACTGGAAAAGGCATCTTCGGAACAACGATAGTCGACAAGCACAATGAGCGCCAACAAGACCCAACAGGCTTCCCGCAACACCATTACCCGGGACACGCATTCCATCGACCAGCAGGTCAACGGCAACCTGTTCGAAGCCATCGTGGTCCTTTCCAAGCGCAGCACGCAACTTGGACAGGAAATCAAGGAAGAGCTCAATTCCAAGCTGGAGGAGTTCATCACTGTTTCCGACAGCCTCGAAGAGGTCTTTGAGAACCGGGAGCAAATCGAAATCTCCAAGCACTACGAGCGCCAGCCCAAAGCGCACAGCGTCGCCATCAAGGAGCTCGAAGAAGGCAAAGTCTACTTCCGCATGCCCACGGAGGAAGAGTTGGCTGCAGAAGCCGCCAAGCAAGAGGAAATTCGCCGTGAGCGCGAGGAGCGCCGCAACCGCCGCTTCCAGCAACGGGACAACTGATCCCGCACATGGGTTCCCTCTCGGGCCGCCGCATTGTCCTGGGCGTCACCGGGAGCATCGCTGCATACAAATCCGCTCTTGTCGTTCGTGAACTGGTGAAAGCCGGTGCACAGGTGCGCGTGGTCATGACGCCAGGCGCCAAAGAATTCATCACTCCCCTTACCCTCGGTACCCTCAGCGGTCATGCCGTTCACAGCGAACTGACGCAAGACCGCGATGCTGGCACATGGACAGACCACGTAGAGTTGGGACTCTGGGGTGACGTGGTGCTGGTCGCTCCCGCGACGGCCCATACCCTCTCGGGGATGGTCGAAGGGCGGGGAGACAGCCTGCTGCTGACCGTATTGCTGAGCGCCAAGTGCCCTGTTGTGGTGGCACCTGCCATGGACAGGGACATGTTTTCCCATGCAGCGACCACCGAGAACCTCGGTGCGTTGAGACAACGGGGCGTCCACGTCATCGAACCCGATACTGGCGAACTGGCGAGCGGCCTCACTGGAAAGGGCCGCATGGCTGAGCCAGAGAGAATTCGGCAAGAGCTCACCGAGTGGTTCCGCATTCAGGCCCCTTTGATGGGATACCGCGCCCTGATCACATCAGGACCAACCCGTGAACCCATCGACTCCGTGAGGTTCATCGGAAACCGCTCTTCTGGGCGCCAAGGTGCCGCCATCGCATTGGAATTGGCCCATCGGGGAATGCTGGTCGATTTCATCAGCGGACCTTCGAGCGTGGCTACGGACCACCCGGGAATACAAAGGATCGATGTCGAGACGGCCATGGACATGAAGGCCGCAGCAGAAGCAGCCTTGAAAAACGCCATGCCCGACACCACCATCGGCGTGGCCGCTGTAGCAGATGTGCGACCTGCCCATCCAATTGACGGAAAACCAGCCAAATCGGAACTTCCCGATGCCATTGAAATGGTAGGAAATCCCGACATCTTGGCCGGAATCAACGCCCTCGCCTCCCCTGCTTGCTTCAAGGTGGGCTTCGCCTTGGCCCATGGCGACGGAAAAGCCGCGGCACTCCGCAAGTTGACGGCCAAGAACTGCGACATGATCGTGTTGAATTCCATCGCGGACAAAGGAGCGGGGTTCGAACACACCACAAACCGCGTTGACTTCGTTCATGGTCCGGATAGGATTGATAGTTTTGAATTGAAGACCAAGGAAGCGGTCGCCGCAGACCTCGCCGATGAGGTGCAACGCCAATTGTTGCAGCGTCCGCCGCTTGAACAGTCAGGAAGATGAATACCCCCATGCCCAGACCTTTTAACACCATGCGCGCCGTCACGGCAGCGATTCCTCTGGGAATGCTGCTTTTCTTGGTCGGCGCGGGGCAATTCGCCCAGGCCCAAGAACTGGATTGTCAGGTCAGCGTCATCGCGCCAACCATCAACAATGTGGAGGCTTCTGTATTTGAACAGCTCGAAACCGCCATCACAGAGTTCATGAGCGGAAGACGTTGGACCCAAGATGAATTCACATTAGAAGAACGGATCACCTGCACCATGCAGATCACGATCAACAAAGCCAACTCGCAGACCAGCTTTCAGGGCACCATTCAGGTGCAGAGCAGCAGGCCCATCTTCAACAGCGACTACAATGCGCCGGTGCTCATGGTCAACGACAATGACTTTGACTTCACCTATGCGCCAGGAACACTGCTTCAATACAGCCAAGATCAGTTTCGCGACAATCTGACCAGCTCGCTCGCCTTCTATGCTTACATGATCTTGGCGATGGATTATGACACCTATTCCCTTGAAGGCGGAACCAATTTGTATACCCAAGCTCAGACTGTGGTCACCAATGCACAAGGACTTTCTTCTCCACCACCAGGATGGAGTGCTTCTGACGGCAAACAATCCCGGTACGCCCTGATTGACAACATCTTGAGCCAAACATTCCGGCCCTTGCGCCGGTGCTACTACGAGTACCACAGGCTCGGAATGGACCTGGCTTTTGACGACCCTGCCGCCGCCCGGCAAACCATGTCCAATGCCTTGATCGCATTGCGCAATGTGCACAGAATACGTCCTGCCAACTACAACCTTCAGACCTTCTTCCAGGCCAAAAAAGACGAGGTGGTCAAGATGTTTGGCCCCGCAGAAGAAGGCGAGCGCGCACGATTGCTGCCGGTGCTTAAACTCATCGATCCAGGCAACATTCCTGTGTACGACCAGGGCCTCGGCTGATGCTGCGTCGGCTCTCCATTCGGAATTACGCCCTGATTGATCACATTGAATGGCATTGTGACGAGGGTTGGACTGTGCTCACCGGGGAAACCGGCAGCGGCAAGTCCATCCTGTTGGGTGCCTTGGGCCTGATTCTGGGGGACCGGGCAGAAGGCATGGCCTCGCTTCAATCCGAAAAATGCATCGTTGAGGCCGAATTTTTGCCCAGCGCAGCGGCGCAAATGGTCTTGGGCGCATTGCACGAAGCGGACAGCTGCATCGTCCGGAGAAGCATCGCGCCCGGTGGGCGCTCGAGGGCATACGTCAATGACGAGCCTGTCAAATTGCAATTCCTCAAGGCCCTGGCACCATTGCTGGTCGACCTGCACGGTCAGCAAGATGGACAGCGGCTCCATGCTTCAGATGGCCTGCTCCACGCCATCGACGGGTTCTCCACCGAAGCACAAGCACTGGCCCAACAATGGCGCGAACATCACGCTTCATGGGCCACAGCCCAAGGAGCGCTCAATGCATTGACCCACCAAGATGGGCTGCCCGATGCGGACGCGGACTACATCCGCTTTCAGTTGGAAGAACTGGATGCCATTGACTTTGCAGACCCTGCATTGCGCAATTTGGACGCGCGCCTGGACAGCCTGGCGCATGCCCAAGACATTCGTCAGGCATTGGAATCAAGCGCTGCAGCCCTTCAGGGCGAAGGCGAGGACCTCATCAGTCGGCTGCGCAGTGTCGAGCAAATGCTCGAGAAAATCACCGCCGTCCACGGCGAAGCTGCGCACCTTCTGGAGCGCATCAGGTCTTGCCGAATCGAATTGGACGATGCCGCACAAGATGCCGCACAACAGGCGGAGTCCATCGATTTGGACCCCGCTGCACTGTCCAAAGCTGAAGCAGACAAAGACAAGATCAACCGCTTGCTCGACAAGCACCGCGTGGCGGATTTAGATGGGCTGATTGAGCGCTTAGAATCCATGCGCACACAACTTCAGGACGCACAAAATCGAGACCAGCGGATCGCCGAATTGAACAGCGCTGTGCTGGCGGCTCGCCAAACGTTGGACCACACTGGAAACCTGCTTCACGACTGCCGCAAAAAGGCCGGTGAAGCATTGTCCTCGGCCATCGAAACACGCCTTCAGCACCTCAAGCTAGCCGAAGCCAAAATCGGTTTTGAATGGACGGCCAGCAGCACACCAGAGGCCGCCGGCCCCTATCGCGTCAGCATGTCCTTTGCAGCCAATCCAGGCCAGCCATTGCAACCGCTCACCAAAGTGGCTTCCGGAGGAGAGCGAAGCAGGGTCATGCTCTCCCTGAAAGCTGCACTTACGGCCCACTTGGAAGTGCCCACACTGATCTTGGACGAAATTGATGCTGGTGTGAGCGGAGATGTGGCCGCCCGCATGGCCGACCTGATCGCTTCTATTTCCAAGGCCGCCCAAGTCATCACCATCAGCCACCTGCCTCAAGTGGCAGGAAAGGCCGACCACCACTTCCGGGTATTCAAAGAAACCCGCGATGGCAGGGCCCATACAGCCTTGGTCCCCTTGGACAAAGAAGCACGCATAGAGGAATTGGCCGCCATGCTCAGCGGCGAGACCATCGGCGATGCCGCTCGGGCACAGGCCCGGTCACTCATGGCCTGAAGCCGTTAGAACTTCATGTCCACGCCTACCGAAGGCAGGAATGGCAGCTGGTCTACACGCTCTCCGGTCACCCGGTTGATGTAAAAGATGTTGGCCCGAGAGTACACATTGGTGATCGATGCGTTGGCATCCAACTCGATCCGCTCTCCGAGCTTCCAAGAACGCCTGACGCTCAAGTCCATGCGGTGATACACCGGCAAACGTCCAGCGTTCAGGTCGGCGTATACAATTCCCAACTCGATGGGGTTGCCGTTGACGTAGTTGTCGTCGATCCCACTCGAAATTCCGACGGGCTGATAGTAGCCTTGGGTTTGGGTAAATGGCAATCCAGAACCGAGGTTCCAACGTGCGGACACTTCGGTCTTGGCCTTGGGACCAAACTTCCTTGAAGCGAGCAAGTTGACGTTGTGCCTGCGGTCGAAAACGGGGTCATACCAACGGAAACCATCCCACCGGTCGACGTTGCCCAAGGAATAAACCAACCACAAGTAATTGAGCTTGTCCTCATACTTGACCACCACGTCAACACCTTCTGCCCTTCCCGTTTCCACGATAAAGTCTTTGCGCTGGCTCTCTGGCACATTGGCAAATTCGTAGGTGTCAGGGAACAGTTTGTTGCGGTTGGAGTTGGTGAGCTGGGTGAACCACTTGGTATAGGCTTCGATGTTCACGTTGATCCGCTCTGTCAAGTCGTACTCGAAACCTCCCACAGCGTGGGCTGCGGTCTGCAGGCTGTGCCTGACCTCCTGAATGTCGCCGTCAGGCCCGATCAGCTCATCCTGAAGATTGGATGGGCCGGACAAAAAGCCGTAGAACAGGTTGACCACATCGCGGTCCGAGTTTGCCGAGATCAAGTTCTGGCTGTACAGACCTCCTGCGGCCTTCAAACGCAAACGCTCTGAGGCTTTGTATTTGACCCCGAGTCTGGGCTCAGGACTGAATTTGGCCAGAGAACTGTAGTACTGGATCCGAATCGAGGGGTTCAGGATCCACGGACCGCGTTGAAGCTTGTAATCGAAGTACCCTGCCAATTCAGTGGTGTTCTCCGTTTGCTCGACCGTCACACCCAAAGCGTTGAACGTTCTAAAGTCAGTACGAAGGCCCACGGCTTGGATGCCATAGCGTGCTTCATCATCGCCCAAAACGTACTTGAAGTTCAGACCAAAGTTGAAACCATTCACCTGGCTGTAGCGGTCGGGCACCCCGTCCTCTTGGAGGTCAATGCGGTAACGCGAGCTGGCAAAGTTTCCTTTGATCAGAACTGCGCTGCCCGTGGGCACCACTATGAACTGACCACCTCCCCCTACGTTGGTCCAATCCAAGTTGCTCAGGGCCTGATAGCTCACATCATCGCTGAATGAAAACCCAAAGAGGCTCAGACGGCTTCCCGCACCACCTGCAAACGTCACTTTGCCATAGAGGTCGGTGAAGTTGAAGGGCAAACCTTCCTCGTCGATGTAACTGTACAGGAGTTTAGAACTCTGCTCGAGGTAACTCCGCTTGCCCGAAAGCAAAAATGACGTTCCACCCCCCCGGGCATTGCGCTTGCCCAACGGCCCCTCGATAAGCAACTTAGAACCAAATGGACTGGCCCCAATTCGGCCGCTCAGGCCTGCCAGGCTTCCGTCGCGGGTGGAGACGTCCATGATGGAACTGATCCGCCCGCCGTATCGACCGCTAAACCCACCGGTATAGATGTCTGCATTTGAAATGATGTCGGTATCAAAAACGCTGAAAAGCCCAATGCTGTGAAAGGCATTGTAGATGATCATGCCATCGAGCAGCACTTTGTTTTGGACCGGAGATCCGCCCCGGATATACAATTGTCCGCCTTGGTCTCCAGTGGATACAAATCCCGGCAAAGTTTGAAGCACCTGAACCAAGTCAGGAGTGCCTCCTAAACTGGGAATTCTCTTGATGTCGGCCGGTTGAATGGACTCCACCGACATGCGAACGGTGTTGAGCTGCTCGCCGCGTTCTGTAGAAACCACTGCACTTTCCAATTCAATCAAGCCCGCATCCAAGGCAATGTTCTTGGTCAACACACGGTCATCGCGCACCTCCACTTCGGTCCGAAAAGGCTTGTACTCCACACTGGACACCACCAAAGTGTAGGTGCCTGCGGGAATTTTGGAGAGGCTGTAATACCCCTGAATGTCCGTCGACACACCATAAGTGGTGCCCTCTAAAACCACCGCTGCGAACAACACTGGAGCACCATCGTCCTCGGCACGAACAAATCCTTTTACGGTGCCTTGCGCCCACGTCATCGCTGTAACTGCGACGAAAACCATGGACAACAACACCCCTTTTCTCATCGGCAAAACCCGACGGAAATCACATCCTTGCATGTGCGCAAGTTAGGGCGCAAGTGCGGTCACCCCTTGACACGGGTCATGCGTTGAATTCGGGACTCAAGCGCTTCACTGGACAAATTAGACCGCAGCCTATCGACCAAGATGGGAAACGAGAATGGCGTGGGCGCTTCAGGGTGCGTGATCACCCATTTGCCTGCGTTCAAACGGTCCAGCACATCGCGCAACCGGTCCATTTCAATCAGATGGTGGGTCATTTCGTCAAAGGCCTGTCGGTACAGCAAGTTCACAGGGTCATGGTCCGCCAACACGTCAAACAAAAGCGCGCTTGAACCCTGAAGGTGTCGGTCCGGGACAGGTTGCCCAGGGAAACCCCGGAACACCAGGCCAGCAATGACAGCGATGTCGCGGAATTGGCGGCGTGCAAGCTCAGCGCCATTCACCGTCGCCTCTAAATCATCCATGAGGTGCTCCGTGCTAAAGAGGTCACTGTCAAAGGCCTCAGCAATGGGGATGGGCTGGTCGCTGAGCAACTCAAAACCGTAATCATTGTAGGCCATGGAGAAGGTCATGGGCTGCAACAAACTCATGCGATAGGCCATGAGGGAGGCCACCCCCTCGTGAACCAGCCGCCCCTCCATGGGGTAGACAAACAAATGGTGCCCTTCCTTGGTCTCCATGACCTCCATGAGCACCTCGCCAGAAATGGGCAGATGGCTGCGTTCAGCCTGAAGCTCCAACATGGGGGACAAGCGCTCCAGCTCAGGGGCGGTAGACCTGCCGTGGGCATAATCGTCCAACGTTCTGCGCAGCGTCCGGCTGACCATGGAGGTCCAAGGGAGTCGGCCGCCTTGCCATGTGGGAATCCTGCCTTTGGGCGACTTGGAAGGCTTCACCGTTGCGATAAACCCCTTTACGCGGATCAACTCTAGACAACGGCCGCTGAACCAAAAAACATCGCCGGGAGACATCCCCCCCACGAAATACTCTTCCACATGGCCAACCAATCCGCCGCTGCGCCATTTCACAGCAATCATGGTATCTCCGACAATGGTTCCAATGGACATGCGCTGCCGCCGGGCCGCCCTTCGGTCTACAATGCGAAAAACCCCTTCTTCGTCCTTCACCACTCGCTGAAACTCGTCATAGGCTGCAAAGGCTCTGCCCCCGGTGGTCACCATGGCCAGGACATCTTCCCATTCTGCGTCATCCATTTCCGCAAAGGCATGCGTGGACTTCACCAACTGGTGCAAGCTGTCTTTGCGAAAACCGTCTCCGACAGCCAAGGTGCAGAGGAACTGGACCAACACATCGAAAGCGCGCACCATGGGACGCCTGGGCTCGATTTCTCCTTCTTCGATGGCACTGCGCAATGCAGCCGCTTCGAGCAACTCCAACCCAAAAGTGGGGAGGAAATGAATCTGGCTTTCTGCCCCGGGCTGGTGTCCGCTGCGACCGGCACGTTGCACGAAACGGGCCACCCCCTTGGGGCCGCCAATTTGAACAATGGCCTCCACCGGTCGAAAGTCCACACCGAGGTCGAGTGAACTGGTGCAAATCACCGCTTTGAGCCGGCCTTCATGCAAGGCATCCTCCACCCAGAACCTGAGTTCCTTGCTGATGCTTCCGTGGTGCAAGGCCACGGCGCCCGAGAGGTCAGGATGTGCGGCAATGATTTTCTGATACCAAATTTCGCTCTGCGCGCGGGTGTTGGTAAACACCAAGGTGCTCGCATGCCTGCGGATGATGTCGACGACCTGATCCAACAGCTGGACCCCCAGGTGGCCTGCCCAAGGCAGCTTCTCAAACCGCTCCGGCATCACACTTTCGAGCCGAATGCGCTTGTCCAGTTCAGAGCGGATGATCTTTGCTTGCCCTTTTCTGTCCTCACCCATAAGGACATGCATGGCTTCTTTGAGGTTGCCGATGGTGGCAGAAATGCCCCAAATCCTCATGTTCGGCGCATGCGATTTGAGCGCCGCTGCGGCCAGCTCCATTTGGACCCCGCGTTTGTTGCCCAACAAATCGTGCCATTCATCGACCACCAAAGCCTCGACCCCTCCAAACCGTTTTGCGGCGCCTTTTTTGGCCAGCATGACATGCAGACTTTCAGGTGTCGTGACCAATATTTCTGGCAAACGCCTGTCCTGTTTTTGCTTTTCTGAGGAAGGCGTGTCCCCTGTGCGAATGCCACACTTCCAATCCACATCGCTCTGCGCCAACAACTTGAGAGCAGAACCGTGTATCTCCTTGGCAAGGGCACGAATCGGGGTGATCCACAAGACCCTCAGCCCTCCTGGCTGACCTCCGCCCAGAACAGCTGGCACCAAGACACTGTAGGTTTTCCCGCTCCCTGTTGGGGCATTCACCAAACCATCGCCACCGCAGACAAACCAGTTCCAAGACGCATTCTGAAAAGGAAATGGCGTCCAACCCAACTGCCCAAAAAACGCCTTTCCCGGCGCAAACACCTCGGGTTCGTTGCGCTTTGAGCAATGTGACGTTGGAAATTTTGGCTGGTCTTCCACACTGTAATAATCCCCTGAATGCCCCTTGTGTTCCTACCTTCGGGAAACATGATAGGAAAAGTTCAACTGACTGGGCTCTTTGCCCTGCTCTTCGCCATGTTGTTTGCCCTTCCAAATGGACAGGCACAAGACCCCAAGTACAACCGGATGTTGGAGGACTTGGTGGACGGCAAGTACGAGCGCGTTTTGTTCCGTGCCATCGGATATACAGAGAAGGAAGCCACCAAAAAGCATCCTGAACCCTATGCCTACATGGCACGGGCCTACCTGCTTATCCATCAAAGCGACGACCCTGCGCTGAAGGAGAGCTACCCCAAGGCTTTGAAAGAAAGCCTGAAGTACTGCACCAAATTCATCAAGAAAGACAAAGAAGGCGAGTACGTCCCCGACCTGTTGGACTTCATCGAAGACTTGAGGGCAGAAACCATCGCCGCTGCGGATACGGAGATGGATGCCGAGAAGTACACCCGGGCCAAAAGCTTGTATGCATACCTGTCAAAGCTGGACAAAACAGACCCTTCGGCGTACATCATGCTTGGCATGGCCAACTATTACGCGCGGTCTACCCGCGACGCCACAGAGCATTGGGGAACAGCCATGCAGCTCATGGGCAGCATGACAGGCCGCATCTCCGCTTCCGAAGAGACTGAGGTGTACCGCGACGAGCCCTTGACCGAATCCATGAGGGCCTTGCTCAAGACGGGATTGATCCGAGCTTCCGAACAGCTAGACGCAGACGGTCAGCGCACGCAAGCCATCGAACTTCTCGAAAACGGACTCCCCATATTCGAAGGAGACCGCAGCTTCATGGTCACCTATGGTTCCATCGTGGGATGACCCGGATCACCGATCCAAAACAGCTGCCCGACTTTAAGGAAAACCCGCTACTTGACCCGGAGAGCCTCGCCCCTCTCCAAATCCTGCACTTAGAGGACAACGACATCGATGCGGCCATCTTCAAAGCGGCCTCCCTCAGATGCTCTCGAGAGTTGGTCGTTCAACGCGCGGCCAACATTGGTGAATTCACCCAAGCGCTAAGGAACTACAAGCCTCATCTGATTTGCGCGGACCACTTGCTGCCGGATGGCTCTGCCCATGACGCGATCACCGAGGCCTCGAAGCAACATCCCGATGTCCCCATTATGGTCATCACGGGAGCAGGTGAAGAAGAGCTGGCGGTGGAATACCTCAAATCCGGTGCGGCCCACTACCTCTCAAAAAGGAAACTCGACTTGTTTCCCGAGGTATTGGACACCGTGTTAGACACGTTCCGCACCAAGACGTTGCACGCTTGGTCAGAAATTGAGCGACAAAGGCTGACCGATGAACTCATGGCGTTGATCAAGAGGGTCGCCGAGGAACGCGATGAAGAAAAAAGAAGCCTATCTAGAGACATTCACGACCAACTCGGCCAAGAATTGACAGCCCTCAAACTGGGCCTCTACTGGATAGACAATCAAATCCGGAAGCTTGCTCCCGACCTTGAGCTTCCGAACATTACCCAGAAAATTGAGCAACTGATCAGCCTCAACACATCCATTATCGGTGAGGTGAGGAACATTGCCCATACGCTGCGTCCTGTGGTTTTGGACCAAGTTGGACTTTCGGCTGGTCTTGAAACCCTGGTTCACGATTTCAATCGGAGAGAACAAACGTTTTGTGGCCTGAATCTCGATCCGCTCCCCAACCTCACTGAAAGCCTCCGGACCGATATATTTCGCATCGTTCAAGAGGCGCTGACCAACATTTCACGACATGCGAAAGCCAATCTGGCATACGTATCACTGAAGGTCCATCCAGACAACATCATCCTAGAAATCGGCGACGATGGTGCCGGCATCTCAGAAACCATCCCTGGCCAACCTGCTATGGGCTTAGGCATGGTGGGCATGCGCGAACGGGCACGAAACCATGGTGCCAGTTTCAACGTAACGTCCAAGAATCAAATGGGAACCTCTATCGTCATCGAATTCAGGAACTCAGCTTCTTCGTAAATTACCACTATGGACAAAAAGACTGTCGTGCTCTGCGACGACCACAACATTGTTCGGGCA
Organism: Flavobacteriales bacterium; assembly: GCA_022428285.1. GTDB lineage: Bacteria > Bacteroidota > Bacteroidia > Flavobacteriales_D > Sanyastnellaceae > UBA8752. The sequence goes on along the minus strand of JAKMCX010000040.1, from coordinate 21,763 downwards.
GGTCTCCGACAAATAGTAGAAGGCTTCGGGGATTTTGAAGTCTTGGATGATGTGGCGTCGGGAGAGGCCTTGTTTCCGCTTTTTATGAAGCAAGTCCCGGACGTACTTCTCTTGGACATCAGCCTTCCAGGACGCAGTGGACTCGAGGTGTTGAAGCAAATCCAATCGATGTATCCTCAAATTGCTGTCCTGGCACTGAGCATGTATCCTGAAGATCAATTCGCAATTCGCATGGTCAAGGCTGGCGCACGGGGATACCTGCACAAAGACAGTGCCCCCCATGTTTTGGAAGACGCCATGCGCACCATCGTATCTGGGAAGCAATACATCAGCGCAGAACTTACGCGATTGATGATTGAAGAAATGGCCAAGGATGACAATGATCTTCCGCACAAGAGCCTGTCTGACAGAGAATATGAGGTGCTCCTGTTCATTGGGGAAGGGAAATCCATGACCGACATCGCAGCACAATTGAGCCTGAGCATCAAAACTGTCAGTACTTACCGGAGCCGCATTCTCGAAAAAATGAGGCTGAAGAGCAATTCCGACCTGGTCAAATACATCTTGCTGCACGACCTCGCTCCTGGAGGTGCAGACCCCGGACAATCAGGAAACTGACAACCGCCCCGGAGGAATCCCACCCCATCTAGGGTGGTCAAGATGACAAGGTGAGCCCGCATCGCTCTCCATCTTTAAGTGATGTTAGCTCGTTACAGGAAGAGAACCCGAATCAATATTTCGGAAAGCCTAGGAGCGACCTACTCTATCCAACCAGACTTGGACAAGGTCAGTCCCAGATCAGGTAAAAACCAAGCCCTACCGTCGAAAACGCAGGCTCAGGCCATCATTCTTGCTGAGGATGACAGCAACAGTTCCAAAGTCATCCTACTCGAGGCCACAGGCACCTCAACTGAAGCAAAGCTTCAACTGAAAAACCTGTCCCAAAGACACCCCGGTGTCCCCGTCATCCTCATCCTGGATACCAAGCGAACCGACATCGATGGTTTCCTGGCGCTTCCTGCGTCTGATTTTCACGACTTCCAAAGCCATGAGGCATTGCTGCAAAAACGGGTGGCCAAACTCTCTCATTCCTCTAAAGATCAGCCACTCAACACACTCTCATTCAGGCTGATTCAGGAAGAGATGCAGTTGTGGCAATCTCTGTTTGAAAGGTCAGGTGCCGGCATGCTGACTGGACAGGCGCGGCTTTTCCTCGGTGCACTGCGAAAGACCTCAGCGGCCTTGCCAGCACCAGAAAAGCTGGAAACCTTGACACTGGGTGACACATTGCTTTCACATGTGATTTGGGAACTCAACAATAAAGAGTCCACCCAACTGCTAGAACTCAAAGAGCCGGTCTCTTTGTCCAACCAATTCCTCAAAAAGCTCAAGCCTTCAAACCCTCAACAATTCTTGGAGTCCTTGGGCCAATTGGGTACTGCCGTGAACCTGATCCATGAAGAAGTCCAATACACGACCGAGCTTGGAAATCAGAAACACCTGTCCATAGGCATCAGCATCGCATCGGAAAAAGACAACCTACTCCTGATGACCATTCTCGACAATTCCCAACGGGTTCAACTCGAAGGTGAATTGCGCGATAATTTAAAGCTGCTGGAAGACCGGGTTGCGCAACGCACCAAAGACATTGCCCTCAGTCACCAGAGGTTGGCCTCTGAAGGCACCCAGAGACAAAAACTCACGGTACAGTTGAGAGAAAGCCTGGCGCACATCACCCAAAGTGTCATTGGGGCCAAGCGGATTATGGAGGTCGCCCTGCCCAGTAGAGAAGAGCTCAACTCTATTTTCCCACACTCCTTGCTCATCGACCGCCCCAGAGACATCATGGGGGGAGACTTCCTCTTTACGGGCGTCAAAAACGGCAAGAAAACCTTGGCACTGATTGACAGCACAGGGCACGGTATTCCCGGGGCCATGGTCTCTCTTATGGGCTCATCGCTGATCAACAAGGCTTTCACCGCATTGGAATCCTCCAATCCCTCGGCCATTTTGGAGTCTTTTCAAAAAGAGTTCGACATCCGGATGCAGGTCAACCAAGGGACCCCCCAGATGTACGGCTTTGATGCCGCCATCATGACCATGGACCCAGAGACCAACACCATCGAATTTGCTGGCGCTAGAGGTGATTTATTTCGGGTCAGAGATAGAGAAACAATGGCCGTACGAGGCTCTCGAACCAGCATTGATCTGATGGGCAAGCATTCTCCCAACGCCCCATCAATCGAATACAAGCTCCACACATTGGATTACCAAGATGGAGACCAGTTCTATATGATTTCAGATGGCATTCGGGACCAATTCGGCGGTGAACGCAATCGGAAAATGGGCCGGAAAAGACTGTGCGACATTCTCGCAAAACACAGCACCCTTCCCTCCGCGCAGCGGGAGAAAGCCATTCAAAAGGACCTGCTCATTTGGAAAGGGGCCAACGCCAAAGTCGACGATGCCACCTTGGTGGGCATTCAATGCTAGGCCCCTGTTCAGAAAAGCCGGGGCTTAGCGCCCAAAAGCCGCATTGATTCCGCGGTCTCCTGCTTCGTACATGCGCTCTATAATGCCCACCACGATAAGGCCTTCAAGCGCATTTGTGGAGATTTTTCCTTCTCCGCGCAACGTCTCAAATACGTTCTCAAAAACGTAGCCGTGATTCGCTGCACTGCCCTTGTAATGTCCGTAATCGTTGGCTGGATTAGAAGGCGGTAGCTCTGGCATTTCGTATCCACGAATGTTGCAGTACTCCACTTCATTCATGTATTGCCCACCGACTTTGACAGTGCCGTTTTCGGCAATGATGGTCAAGGAGCTCTCGAAATTGGCTTCGGCAACGGCGGTAGAGAATTGGAGCGTCCCCATTCCACCTTTTAAGAATTCAAACATCACCAACCCGGAGTCTTCGAATGCCGTGTTGTGCCCGTGCGTGAAATCCTCGAATCGGGCCGTGATATTGGACATGTCTCCAAAAAGCCAAAAGACGATGTCGATGAAGTGGCTGAATTGCGTGAACAGCGTGCCACCATCCAAATCCAGCGTACCCTTCCAAGGGATTTTGCCATAATACCGGTCATCCCTGTTCCAAAAACAGTTGACCTGCACCATCTGAATCTTACCCAACACGCCTGAATCCACAGTCTCTTTGAGCCAAATGCTCGGAGGACTGTAGCGGTTTTGCATGACACAAAACACCTGTCTTCCCACCTCCAATGCCTTGTGCAACACCCGCTCTCCTTCGGCCCGGTTGAGGGCCATGGGCTTTTCGATGACCACATGGTGCCGGGCCTCCAGAGCCATTTCGGCCTGGGGTGCGTGAAGACCGTTGGGTGTACAAATGCAGACCACATCTACTTCGGGATGCTGGGCCAGCATCTCCGTAATGTCTCCGTAGAATTCGAAGTCATCGGCCAGGCCCAGTTGTTCTTTGGACCGGACATCGCATCCTGCAACCAACTCACAATCGGGCTGTCTGCGGATCATCTCTGCGTGCCGCTTGCCGATGTGGCCTAGGCCTACCACCGCGAATCTCAAAGGCGTCGTCATCATCTATTCTGTACAAGTGGAAACATCGGCACCATTGCGGCGCAAAAGTGGTGAAAACACCGCATTCAAACCTTAAAATCCCAACCTTCGAAATAGGCGGGGACATGGACCATTCGGCTCCCGTACCAACTGAACATCTCACCGTCCACCAAATGGGCGGGAAGGTCACCGACCTCCTCGAGGTGCATCTCTTTAAAAGGAAAGGGCTCTGATGGCAACAACACCCCCTCTACCCCAGCAGCAGAAACATCGTCAATGGTGCGCTCAGGATACCGCGAGGTTTCTGGCCATGGCGACCAACCCCACCAGCGCAGCACGTCCTGGATGTAGGCATCTGATCCCGCCCACATCCATGGAGAGCGCCAAACGGCATAGGCCACCTTTTGGAAAGGCGGCGAAAATGAGGCCTGTCCCCTTGTCCATGAAGCACGCACCTCGAGCGCCATCTCCTCCCCTTTTTCTGCGCATCCGACCAAATGGCCCAAATCGGCCAGCAACTGAAAAGCGCGTTCCACAGAACGAACATCACAAACCCAACAGGGAATGCCCGCAATTTCAAGGGCCATCACATCTTGCGCGTCGTTCTCCTCCAAATTGGCCAGCACCAAATCAGGCTGAAGGTCCATAATCGCACCAAGATTCACCCCTTTGGTTCCCCCGATTCGTGTCCGTTCTCGGCGCAAATGATCGGGCTTAACACAAAATTTTGTGAGCCCAACAATGCGGTCTTCCGCCCCTAAATCCACCAAAGTCTCCGTCAAAGAAGGAACCAGAGAAACCATCCTCTGCGGAATTCCATCCAAAGTGAGGGGTATTCCCCTGTCATCCACTGCCACCATGAAGTGACAAAGATGCACCCTGTGGCCTCGCTTTTGCGACAAACCTGTCAGTCCATGCCACAGACTGCGACAACATGTCAGTCTCCAAGGCTTGTGCCGCGCTTGGCATTGCATTTGACTGTAGGCCAGCGAGCCGCAAGGCACCTTGAAGAGAAAACCCTACAAATTCCACATATGAGCAAAATCATCGGTATCGACCTCGGCACAACCAACTCTTGTGTTGCCGTAATGGAAGGCAACGAGCCTGTGGTCATCAACAACAGCGAAGGCAAGCGAACCACCCCATCCATGGTGGCCTTCGTCGCAGATGGAGAACGTAAAGTCGGAGATCCCGCCAAGCGTCAAGCCATCACCAACCCCACCAAGACCATCTCCTCCGTGAAGCGCTTCATGGGACAGATGTACAGCGAGGCTTCCAAAGAATCCGGAAGGGTTCCTTATGAAGTGGTCGAAGCTGACGGTGGAACTGCCCGGATCAAAATTGACGACCGGAACTACTCCCCGCAGGAAATCAGCGCCATGATCCTGCAGAAGATGAAGAAGACTGCTGAGGACTACCTCGGCACGGAAGTGACCGGAGCGGTCATCACCGTTCCTGCTTACTTCAACGACAGCCAGCGCCAGGCGACCAAAGAAGCCGGTGAGATCGCAGGACTCGAAGTCAAGCGCATCATCAACGAGCCTACAGCGGCGGCATTGGCCTATGGTTTGGACAAGAAGTCCATCGACCAGAAGATTGTGGTGTTTGACCTCGGTGGTGGAACCCACGACGTGAGCATTCTGGAACTCGGAGACGGTGTTTTCGAAGTGCTGTCTACAGACGGTGACACCCACTTGGGGGGTGACGACTTCGACCAAATCATCATCGATTGGCTCGTTGCTGAATTCAAGGACGAAAACGGCGGATTGGACCTGAGCAAGGACCCCATGGCACTGCAGCGTTTGAAAGAGGCCGCAGAAAAGGCCAAAATCGAGCTCAGCAGCACCAACAACACCGAAATCAACCTTCCGTACATCATGCCTGTGGACGGCGTGCCAAAGCACCTCGTCCGTTCATTGAGCCGCGCGAAGTTTGAACAATTGGCCGATTCGCTGATCAAGCGGACCATCGAGCCTTGCCGCACCGCCATGAAGGCAGCCGGTTTGGACAACAGTGACATCGACGAGGTCATCCTCGTAGGTGGATCAACCCGGATTCCATCCGTGCAGGATGCCGTCAAAGCCTTCTTTGGAAAAGAGCCTTCAAAAGGCGTCAATCCAGACGAAGTTGTAGCTGTTGGTGCAGCCATCCAAGGCGGCGTCCTCAGCGGCGACGTGAAGGACGTGTTGCTCTTGGACGTGACGCCACTCTCACTCGGCATCGAAACCATGGGCGGAGTCATGACCAAGCTGATCGAGGCCAACACCACGATTCCAACCAAAAAGAGCGAGACCTTCTCAACGGCGAGCGACAACCAGCCCAGCGTGGACATCAATGTCTTGCAAGGTGAAAGGTCCATGGCCAATGACAACCGCTCCATCGGACGGTTCCAATTGTCGGACATTCCTCCAGCCCAACGCGGTGTGCCTCAAATCGAAGTCTCCTTTGACATCGACGCCAACGGCATCATCAATGTGAGCGCCAAGGACAAGACCACAGGCAAAGAGCAGCGCATTCGCATCGAAGCGTCCAGCGGACTGAGCGACGATGAAATCCAACGCATGAAGGATGAGGCCGCCGCCAACGCGGACTCTGACAAAGAAGCCAAGGAGCGTGTAGAAGTCTTGAACCAAGCCGACAGCCTTGTCTTCCAAACGGAGAAGCAGTTGAGCGAATTCGGAGACAAACTGCCCGAAGACAAGAAAGGCCCCATCGAAGCTGCCATCGCAGAATTGAAGGAAGCCCACGGTGCCCAAGATATCGACCGTTGCAAAGCCGGTATTGAAGCGCTGAACCAGGTGTTTGCATCGGCCAGCGAAGACATGTACAACGCCAGCCAAGCTGCCGGCGGAGCAGATGCTGCCGGAGCCGGAGCTTCAGCCGAATCAGGCGCAGGCGACGAGGAAGTCACCGACGTTGATTTCGAAGAAGTCAGCGAAGACAAGTAATCTTCTGTTACAACATTGAGAAAAGGCGGTCCTCTGGGGCCGCCTTTTTAATTTCTCCGAGAACCCCACCGCGGCGGGGGTGTTCATTGGAAGATAAACGGCGATGTCAGGCTTCGCCAAACCCCGCAAATGAACACAGCTTCTCCACCCGAAGACTCCACTGCTGCAGCGCAGTGGCAACGCAGGTCCGTTTGGATCCTCGCGGCCATAGCGCTGGTCACGGTGTTTTCGGGGTGGCGGGCTTCTCAAATAGGCTTCAACTATGACTTTGAGGCCTTCTTTCCCCAAGGCCAACCCGAAACGGCGTTTTACCTCCAATTCCGAGAGGCCTTTAGCACGGACAATGACTTCATTCTCGTTGGAGTCCAGCACGAAGACGGGGTTTTTGACCAAGAATTCTTGGGTGCCGTCCGCATGCTTTCAGACTCCTTGGGAACGGTCAATGGGGTCACGCAGGTGATCGACCCCACAGCGCTGAGCCTTCCTGTGCAAGACCCCGTGTTGGGCATGGTGTTTCAGCGGCCGATTCTGCGCTGGGATTCACCCCAGCATTACGCCGCCGACAGCAGCTACCTCTGGCGCAGCGATCAGTGGGTGGGCAGTCTGTTCAGTGCAGACGGCAAATCCTTGGCCCTGACCGTCGGCCAAAAAGCCATGCTCTCCAAGCAGGGCTGCGATGAGATTGCCGCCGACGTCGATGCTGTATTGAAGCGGTGGAATGACATCCAAACCGAGCGCGGAATAAAGGTGGAAACACACCGGGCTGGCCGGGCACACGCCCAAGTCCACTATGTGTCTGTCATGGAACGGGAAGTGGCCCTCTTTGTGGGACTGGGCCTCATACTGCTGATCACCTTCCTCTTCATCGCATTCCGCACCTGGTGGGGCATTGTGATTCCACTGACGGTTATTCTGCTCAGCGGATTAGGCACACTGGCCTTTATGGAGGTTACCGGCAAAGGCATCGACATCATGACGATTGTCCTGCCGACGATCATTTTTGTGGTGGGCATGAGCGATGTAGTACACATCATCACCCGCTATCTCGATGAGTTGCGCAGTGGCTTGGCCCCTTTTGATGCGCTGCGCAAAGCCTTCAAAGAAGTAGGACTCGCCACGTTTCTCACGTCGCTGACCACCGCTTTGGGATTCCTGACCTTGTTGTCCTCTGCCATTGTGCCCATCCGAGAGTTCGGCCTCTACACAGCAGCGGGGGTCTTCATCGCTTTCGCCCTGGCCTTTACCTTGCTTCCGGCGGTGCTCATTCGATCCAAAGCGCCCATCAAACAAGCCACTGGTTCCTCTAGCGCATCCGCATCGCCATGGACACCTTGGCTGTCCCGTTGGTTCATCCGCATCCTCCGCCACCGCAAGGCCATCCTCATCACAACAGGGTTTTTCACGTTGGTGAGTGTGGGCTTGGTGACCAACATCGAGGTCAACAACTTCCTCCTCGAGGACTTGCGTGACGATGACCCCTTGCGCCAAGAATTCAACTTCTTCGAGCGGTCTTTTGCCGGCGTTCGGCCCTATGAATTGGCTTTGGAGTTCGAAGCTGGCCGGGACATCATGTCCGAACCAAAAGTGCTGGCCACCGTGGACAGCGTGGAGCGTTGGCTCAGAGAAGACATTGGCGCTGGAAGTGTGCTCGGGCCTGCCACAGCAGCGAGAACGGCCCACAGACTGATGAACGGCGACCGGCCTTCTGCGGACCGAATTCCAGAGGGGGCGGCCTTGGAAAAACTCCTCAAGCGGCTGTCCAAGTGGGGAAAAAACAACAGCAACTCATCTAGCCCCGGCTGGTCCGACGTGGTCAACACCGACATTGGACTCGCCCGCATCACCGCCAAAACCGCTGATTTGGGCGCCAAGGAGTTGGCGAAACGGAACGCCAAATTCCAATCACGCTTGGACGATCACATGGCCGCTCACTTTGAATCGCCCCCTTTCACAGCCCACATCACAGGCACCGCAAGCCTCATCGACCTCAACAACCGTTTTCTCGCCTCCGATATGGTGCTGGGCTTGCTCATCGCTTTTGCCGCTGTAGCCTTGATCGTGGGCCTGTTGTTCCGGAGCCTCAAAATGACCTTGATTTCCTTGGTTCCCAATGTCCTGCCCCTGCTCTTTATTGCAGGCTTCATGGGGGCCATGGACATCGACCTCAAGGTGTCCACCTCCATTATTTTCACCATCGCTTTTGGCATCGCCGTCGACGATACCCTCCACTTTTTGGCCAAATACAGAATTCTGCTACAACAAGGCCGCGCCCCCATTTGGGCGCTGAGGCGCACCTTCTTGTCCACGGGAAAAGCGATTGTGGTGACCTCCATTATCCTATGTGGCGGGTTTTCGACCCTGATGCTCAGCAGTTTCGAAGGCACATTTCACATTGGATTGCTCGTCTCATTGACGCTGTGTTTCGCGGTATTCGTCGATTTGGCGGTTCTCCCTTTGCTCTTGCTGCCAAGACGGTCCAAGGCAACCTAAATTGGACACATGCTGCAACGCCGTGCCTTTTTGCGCAGGGCAGCCGCCATGGCTGCTGTGCTTGGACTTGACCCCGTCCGCCTTTTACGTGCCGATTCACCTGTCCCACTGACCAACATTGCTGGGGGTGAAGGAGACCGGTTCAGAGAGGGACACATGCTCAGCACTTGGAACCACGGCTTCACATCCAATGAAGAAGGCTGGAGACAAATGCAGGCCGGGGGCAGCGCATTGGATGCTGTCGTAGAAGGAACCGCATTGGTTGAGAGCGACCCCACAGGAACTTCAGTAGGCCTCGGAGGCCGTCCGGACCGCTCGGGGCGGGTCACGTTGGATGCCTGCGTAATGGGGCCTTCAGGTGATGCCGGAGGAGTGTGCTTCTTGGAAGACATCGAACACCCCGTAAAGGTCGCTCGGGCCGTCATGGAAAACACCCCCCATGTGCTGCTCGCAGGAGATGGCGCCCGTGAATTCGCCCTTGATCAGGGGTTTGAAACGCGCGACCTGCTCACACCCGACAGCAAAGCCGCCTGGGAAAAGTGGCGGCAAAGCGCGGAGTACAAACCCATCATTAACGTAGAAAACCACGACACCATTGGCATGATCGCCCAAGACCTCGAGGGCAACCTGGCAGGCGCTTGCACAACCAGTGGGTTGGCCTACAAACTGCGCGGCCGCGTAGGCGACAGCCCCATCATAGGTGCCGGCCTTTTTGTGGACAATGAGGTGGGTGCTTGCACGGCTACAGGCCTCGGAGAAGCCGTCATGAAAACCCTGGGGTCTTTCTTGGTGGTGGAACTCATTCGTCAAGGCCGCGACCCCCAGACAGCGTGCGAGGAGGCCGTCGACCGCATCATGAAAAAAATGTCCGTGAAAGACCTTCAAGTGGGCTACCTCGCGATGGACACCCAAGGACGCGCGGGATCTTCCGCCATTCACCCGGGCTTCAATTACGTCAGAACACGGGCGGGGCAATCTGAACTCATCGACGCCGCACACCGTTCCTAATACCATGGCTGCCCCTCCTCTGTCCAGCAAACGCGGCAATCTACGCGGCATCATCAGCCTTTCACGGCCCCGCAATCTGGCCATTGCCGCATTCACGCTGTGCCTGATCCGGTATGGCTGGATGGCGAGATGGCCGCTCCAGGAGGGCGCCTTGGTCACCGCGCCGTTCCAAATCTTTGAGGCCACCCTGGTGATGCTGCTCCTCATGGCTGCAGGCAACATCATCAACGCCTATTTCGACGTACATGAGGACCGCATCAACCGCCCCGAGCGGGCCATCGTTGACCGCACTGTCAAGCGGAGGGTACTGATCTTGACCCACCAGGTCTTGAACTTCTTGGGCCTGGCCTTGGCCTGCCATCTGTCTTGGTCCATCGGTTCTGTGGGGCCGATTGTCATGGCGGCATTGGTGAGCTGGATACTCTGGCGTTACAGCGCCAGTTGGAAGGCCCAACCCCTGATTGGAAATGCCGCCATCGCCATGCTGCTCGGGTTGGTCCCCCTGTGGTTGGCTGTAATGGAAGCCCCAACAGCATCTCCCCAAATGCAATTGAATCTGATCCAAAATTTGGGCGCCTACGGACTCATGGCCATGGCCATCGGAATGGTTCGAGAACTCGCCAAAGACGCCATGGACATAGAGGGCGACGAAGCAGCAGGCAAAGCGACCTTCCCACTGCAGTATGGAACAGCCAAGACCCGTTGGCTCTGCATCGCTCTGTGGGCATTGGTTGCCATCATGTACGCCGGAGGCGTGCTCCGTTGGGGCCACATTTCGGAACCGGCTGCTTGGGCCACTTGGGCCGCGCCGTTCCCAGGTTGGGCCTGGTGCATGTGGCTGATGACCCGAACTGTTCCAAATTGGAAAGCACTCTCAAGGGCCACACTGGCGACCCTGATCTTGGGCATCGTTCAATGCCTGTGGGTGCCCATGATTTAACCTGCGACAATCCTCAAGGAACGAGGGTGAAAAGAACCTGCCTGCACAGGGCCAGAGGGAGCAGGTTAACAAAGACCTGCACAAAAAGGAATGTGGGTTTTACTCAGAGTTAAAATTGAACCAACATGCCGGTGGCAATGGCGGTGGAGATTGCAGCATCAATTCACAACCATTACATACACCATTGCCATGAGAGCTTTGCTTTGCTTTGCGGTCTGCTTGATGACCACAAACCTTATCGCCCAGAACACCATCACTGTTTCGGGCAGCACGGGAACCACCACTTGGACCTCCAACAACACTTATGTACTCACGGGCTATGTGTTCGTTGAGTCTGGACAGACCCTCACCATTGAAGCCGGAACTACCGTTAAGGGCGCGCCTGGAAGTGGGGTGGACGCATCGGCATTGATCGTGACCAAAGGCGGACAGATCATCGCCGATGGAACCGCTGAAGCGCCCATCGTTTTCACTTTTGAAGGAGACCCCCTCGACGGGTCTGTGGCCTATGATACCCGAGGGCAATGGGGCGGCATCATCATCCTGGGCAATGCGACCACGAATTTTGGAGGGCCTGCTCAAATCGAAGGGATTCCCACCGACAACAACCTCGCCGAATACGGAGGGGACGACGACGCAGACAACAGTGGAATCTTACGCTATATCTCGATCCGCCACGGCGGAACTGAGCTGGGTGCAGCCAACGAAATCAATGGCCTGACCTTGGCCGGTGTGGGCAGCGGCACAACCATCGACCACATTGAAGTCGTGTCCAATCTGGACGACGGCATCGAATTCTTTGGAGGCGCTGTCTCCATCACCCACGCCATTGTGGCTTTTTGTGGCGACGACAGCTTCGACTGGGACCAAGGCTACCACGGCCAAAACAACGCACAGTGGCTCGCCATCCAAGACCAGCCCGGCCTCAGCGGTGATCGGGGCGGCGAATTGGACGGCGACGATTCTGACGACGGCAATGTCTCTGCAGACGAAATGCCATTGGCTACACCCACGGTAACCGGTTGGACCATTGTCGGTGTGGGCGATGGCCAAGGGCTGCTCTTCCGCAATGGATCAGGCGGCCACGTGAGCAACGGATTGTTTGCCAACGTGGCAGAAGGCATCGAAATCGAGGACAAAGAATCTCCCATGGATGCCTTTGACCATTACCTCACTGGAGACCTCACTTTGAGCAACATCAAAATGGTCAACTGCGAGGACGCCCTGGACTATGACGGCACCGACGTCGAAGACGGAGATGCGCAGCTGGACGCTTACGCAGCAGACAATGGCATCGAAATCATGAATGGGCTGGACATCGACTACCAATTCAACTTTGACGCAGCCGGACAACAAGCCACCGACCCCATCAATGTGGTCAGCGAATATGGATCTGGTCAAGATTGGGCATTGGGCTGGACCCTCTGTGACGCGCGCGCCCTCTTTGGTGCAGGCGTCGCTCAGGTTGGCACTTCGGGTGAAAAGCACAACGTGTTGGCCTATCCCAACCCTTGTACTCATGCCGCAACGGTGGTGCTTCCATCACACGCCCCCACTTCGTGGGTTTTGGTCAATGCTAACGGTCAATGGATGCGCTCAGGTACTGCCCAAGAGACGGTGCTCCGCATCGACACCTCCGACCTGCCTGCAGGCGCTTACTTCTTGCGCGGAACCGACGGGAACGCCACCTGGTCAACCGCGATCAACAAGCGCCACTAAACCAAGAAATACAGGCCCAAAGGCCTGCTAGACTTACACAACCGGAGTTTCGCAATGACCGCGAAACTTCGGTTGTTTATGCTGAGGCCATGAAAAGGAAAAGAGCGGTTAACACCGGGTTAACGTCCACAAGAAGGTTCTGCACTCACTTTGTACAACAAATTAGAGCGCATGCGTTTGCTTCAGCTCCTGGTCATCCTGGCCACAGCATTTACCGCCCATTCTCAAGGGGTCATCCGAGGTAAAATCAACGACGGCCAATCCGGCGAAAGCCTGATCGGTGCCAACGCCTTTATCGAAGGCACCACCAAAGGGGCCATGGCCGACTTGGACGGCAATTTCAGCCTCGAAGGACTGGCACCTGGCACCTACAATGTGGTCGGCCGTTTCATTGGTTACCGCCCCCACGTCCAAGAAGTGACCATCACCGGTGATGGTGTGCAAGTGATTCAGTTCAACCTGTTCCCCGAAACGTTTGTGATCGAGCAAGCCGCAGAAGTGGTGGCCAAAGCGGACCGTGCCCGGGACACGTACATGGAGAACATCAAGAAAAAGTCCGCTTCCAGCATCGACTACATCTCCAGCCAACAAATCAAACGCACCGGAGACAACGACGCCGCCAGCGCCATGAAGCGCGTGTCGGGCGTGTCCACCGTCGGGAATTTCGTGTTTGTCCGCGGCCTGTCTGACCGATACCTCAAAACAACCCTGAACGGTGCAGAGGTTCCGTCCATGAACCCCCGCCGGAACACCATCGAGATGGACCTCTTCCCCACCAACCTGGTGGACAACCTCAAAGTGGTCAAAACCCAAACGGCCAACTTACCCTCCGACTGGGCGGGTGCCTACATCTCTGTCGAGACCAAGGACTTTCCCGACCAGTTCATGTTCAACTATTCCAGCAGCCTCGGCTGGAACACCAACACCACAGGAAAAGAAGTCCTCTCCAGCCAACGCAGCAGTAAGGATTGGCTTGGATACGATGACGGTTCTAGAAGCCTGAACCCCACCGCACAAGCCGCAGCCCAGAACGGTTGGCCCAGCGCCATTTCTGTCTCTTTTAGCGAGCAAATCCAATACATCATTGACCGCGACATGATCGGGAGCAGCATTGTCGATGGTGCGCTGTCCAGCTGCGGCCTGGGCTCACTGAATGACATCTCAGCCTACTCCGATGCCCAGTGCGTGCTGACAGGTCTGGGCTATGCGGACCAATGGGGCGCCAGTCAAATGGGAGATTCGCTCTATTTCCAAGCTGCCATTCCAGCTTCCATTGAAGCCAACCAAGGGTTAACCGATGTGGGCCAGAGCTTCGACAACACTTGGGAGCATGTGCGCCGCACGGCCGCCATGGACATGAAGCACTCCATCACATTTGGCAACCAAACCTCACTGTTTGGCCGGCAGTTGGGCTACACTTTTGGCGCCCAATACGCCCGCAACACCCGCGGTTACCAAGATGGGATCTACGGCCGTTGGGCAGCAGGCAACGTAGCCGGCACCGACGAGCTCGACATGCAACAGCGCTACAGCGATGAGCGCACCAATGAGACACACCGCTGGAACACCTTGTTGAACCTCAGCTACAAACTGAACGACTTCAACAAGATCTCATTGATGGGCATGACCATCACCAGTGGCACCAACAGCGCGCGCTTCCAAGAAGGCGTCAACCCGCGGGATGGCGACGAGATGCAACAGCAACGTTCACACCGCTACCAGAGCCGCACCCTGAACACCTTCCAATTGCGCGGCGAGCACTACATGCCCGAAAGCGAGCTCACTGTAGACTGGATCGCCAGCCGCTCTGAGGGCCGCATGAGCACACCTGACCTGCGCGTGCTGTTCAACAACTACATCGACAACACGGAGGCGCTGGTAGACGAAGCCGTCTTTTATGGCGCCGACGGCACCACCTTGGACGCGTCTGCTTCCGGAGACGTACTGGATGAAATTGAAGGCCTGGTGGACGATGGCGTTCTGAGCAGCAATTGGGCCGATGACGTCGCCGGCACCGTGCAAGCCCTCCAAGACGAAGGGGTCGCCATTGGGGACATGGAAATTCCCACGGAGACCAACCGCTTCTACAGCATCCGCCCAGACCGCTACCCTGCCCCGAACCGCTTCTGGCGCGACTTGGAAGAAAGCAAAACCGACGTCAAAGTCAATTTGAGCAAGCCGGTATTTTCCGGATCCGACCGCTTGGAAGGCAAGCTCTCCTTTGGTGGAAGCTTCGTGCGGACCGAGCGAACCCAGCAAGAGGATGCGTTTACGTTCGCAGCCTCAGGTCAATTCTTTGACAATTTCGGCGGAAGCCCCTCCCAGTACTTCGCAGCTTCCAACATGGTGGTCTCCCAAGGCGGAGACTACATCCAAACCAACAACGTCAGCAACCCAAGCAACTCCGATTTCGGATTCCTCAATGTGATCGGCACCTATGCCATGTTGGACGCCCGTGTCAACGAGCGGTTGAGCGGCAACGTAGGCCTGCGCATGGAGTCGGCCAGCATGAGCATCGAAAGCAACCGCGACACCGCAGACCTGACCCCTGAGCAGATCTCCACCAACCGTGGCACACTGGACGAAACGAACCTACTTCCATCGTTGAACATGACCTACATCTTGGGCAAGGTCGACCCCATTCGGATCACCAACCTGCGCGCAGCCTACAGCAAAACACTGGCCCGCCCGGTGTTCCGAGAAAAAGCCCCCTTCCGTGGATTTGACTTTGAGACCCTGCAAACCCTGAAAGGCAACCCCGGACTCGGTCAAACCAGCATCGACAACCTCGACCTCAAACTCGAGCATTACCCCACCTTGGGAGAAATGGTATCCGCCGGTGTGTTCTACAAGCACTTCAACTCCCCCATCGAGCAAACCCAAGTTCTGGAGGCGGTGAATGAAGAACTCACTTGGTCCAATGTGCCTTATGCAGACGTCGTGGGCATCGAATTCGACGCCAAGAAGGACCTGGCCAACGTGACCAACGCTCCCTTCTTTCGGGACCTCTCCATTTCGGGAAATGTCACCTTGATCCGCTCTGCGGTCAAAATCCCAGAAGCCGAGCTCGAAGGCATTCGCGCACAAGACCCCAGCCACCCCGACACGCGCGCCCTCTTTGGGCAAGCGCCGTATATCGTCAATGGTGTGCTGACCTACATCAACGACAGCGCCGACTTTGTGTCCACGCTTTCCTTCAACGTTCAGGGACCCAAGGTCTTCTTGGTAACCCAAGGCGCCCTTCCCAATGTCATGCAGCAGCCTACACCTACGCTGGACCTGAGCCTGGGCAAAGGATGGGGAGAGCACTTCAGGGTTGGATTCAAAGCCCGCAACCTGATCAACCCACGCAACCGCCAGACGCACCTGTTCAATGGCGTGCTGTACGATTGGTCCAGCTTCACAGAAGGACGCACCTACTCGATCAGCCTGTCTTATTCGATCTAAGCTGAGGATTGGCCTGCGAAAAGGCCAAGTCCCATTCGAAAACCTTCAGCTGAATCCGAATTCACGCTGGAGGTTTTCGAGCGTTTCAGCGGGCAGGTCGCGCACATCGAGCAGCATGAGCCCATCCAACGCATCGTTGAATTTGGGGTCTCGGTTGAAGCCCAGGATGCGCGCATTTTGATGGAGGTATTTCTTGAGCAACACCGGCACCACCACATCGGGACGCTCTATGTCGGCCAGAATGCGGTCCAGCCGCTTGACATCACCGCCCGTTCCTTCGAGCAGGGCATCGGCATCGGCGCGGTTTTCCTCAAAGGCAAACCGTTTGCGCGGACGGATAAAGGCCGCCCATTTCTCCTCCCAAAAATGGCGCCGAACAAACCCCATGATCAATGACCTCGAAAACTGCTTGTAGTCGCTGCTGATCGTCACCGGACCGAGGACATAACGCGCTTCATTGGACTTCAACAACACCGCCAAAATGCCCTTCCAGAGCAAAAACAGCGGCATGCGCTTGCGCTGGTAATCGGGCACGATAAAGGACCGCCCCAATTCAACACTGGACCGGAGGACAGGATGAAATCCTTTGCGCATTCTGAACAGCGACCGCGTATAGAATCCCCTTGCGCCATAACGCTCCATGATCTCCCATCCTTCGCCAACACGGTAAGCGCCAGCCAATGCATTGGCCTCCCGATCCCACAGCAGCAAATGCTGATAGTAAAGGTCATACTCATCGAGGTCCAAGGCCTTGTTGGTGCCCTCTCCCACCGCGCGAAAAGTCATTTCCCGACACCGGCCGATTTCCTTCAATGTCTGCGGAATGCGTTCCGCTGAGGCATAAAACACATCAAACTCTTGGTGCGAAAACAACTTGGCATCGGCCAGCTCCTCCATTTCTTGGCAGAGCAACTTGGTGTCAATCGCGGCGGCCACTGGTACTGGTCGCTTCGGAAAACGAAGCCCCTTGAACAGGTCCCTTTGCACCTCGTAAGCCGCTCCCATCGCATAGGACTTTGCCCGCAGGAACCGGGCCAGCTGGTCATGGCTTTCGAAGCCAGTCAAATCGCGCTTTTTGATGGGGTGTCCCACCCGCATGCGCAGCACCTGTCCTTTTTTGTTTTGGATTTCGGCCGGCATTCTCAAGGAACGCAACGACGGGTGGATCAAACCCAACCATTGGGACAATGGACTGTTTGCACCATCGATGTAAACCGGCACAATCGGCACGCCTTGTTTGCTCGCCCAACCGATAAGCGGTGCATTCCAACGTCCATCTGCCACCCACTTTTTGGACCGCCGATAAGAACTGACCTCCAGGGCAGGAAATACACCGAAGCCTCCTCCTTCAGCCAAATGCACCGCCGCTTCCCTCCATCCCGAAATCCGGGCTCCACCGCCTTCGCTGGCGGCATCCGACACCACAACAAAGGCTTCTTCCAATTGTGGAATCCGTCCCATGGCGTCTTCCACACCCAGCCGAAAATCTGGCCGGACTTTTGAGATCTCGCTCACAAGTGCCAAGGCATCCAAGGGACCAAAGGGATGGTTGGAAACCAGAATGAATCCACCCTCTTTGGGAATCCGGTGCAAGTCCTCTGGTGCCAATGCGATGCGCACCCCCAATTGACTGAACACCTGCTGGATAAAATCTGAAGGACCCAAATGGGCCAAACGGTCATAAGCCAGGTTCAAACGGCGAATCCCTCCAAAACGGTGAAAGAGCCCCACCAAGGGATGGCGTTCATTCAAGCCCGACCACAGAGCCAAGTCAGCCCTTGAGACCAACCGTTCAGTGCCCGCTCGCGTTGAAGATTCCATCAAGCAGCAAATTAGCCCCCATTCAACGACATGCCCGCCCCATTGCACCGTGGAGTATTTTCGGAACATGACACGCGTGTTACACACCTTCGGCCTGCTGATGGCAATCCTGGCATGGGGCTGCACAGGAGCAGACCCCAAAGCCCCCTCCCCAGAAACCATGATGGCGCCTGATGCCCCCGCAGCTGTGGCGGATACTGAACCGCTCGGCATAGAAATTCAAGGACACCGTGGCGCCAGAGGCCTGTTGCCAGAAAACAGCATTCCCGGCTTTGTCATCTCCATCCGCGAAGGCGCCGATGTATTGGAGATGGACCTTTGTATCGCCAAAGACGGAAACATCATCGTGAGCCACGAGCCCTGGATGAGCCACCTCATCTGCACCACGCCCGATGGCGATGCAATCACAGCATCGCAGGAACGCCGGTACAACCTCCACCAAATGACCACAGCGGAGATTCAGGCGTTTGACTGTGGCATGAAAGCACATCCAAGTTTCCCCGATCAGCGTCACTTGCCCATCCAAAAGCCCACATTGGCAGAAGTCGTCAAAGTGACCGAGGATGTGCCAATGCTGTTAGACGGACGACAAATCCGTTACAATCTGGAGATCAAACACCGAAAGGAATTGGAGCCTGAATTCTGTCCCGAGGTTTCGGTGTTTGTACAAACCGTCATCGCGGAAGTCCGCAGGCTGGGCATTGAAGACCGCACTTGCATCCAAAGCTTCAGCGCCGATGCATTGAATGAGGTGCACCAACAGGCCCCCAATATGACAACCGCGTGGCTCACCAATTCAGAAGAAAGCGTATCGACTGAGCTGGCCAGAATCAACTTCAAGCCGTCCATCTACTCTCCGAAGTGGGAGCGCATTGACGCCAACGACGTTCACGGGCTGCAGCAAAAGGACATCCGTGTGATTCCCTGGACGGTCAACGAACCTGAAGACCTCTTTGCAGTCATGCAAATGGGCGTTGACGGGATCATTACGGATTACCCCGACCGC
This sequence comes from Flavobacteriales bacterium, assembly GCA_022428285.1. Lineage (GTDB taxonomy): Bacteria > Bacteroidota > Bacteroidia > Flavobacteriales_D > Sanyastnellaceae > UBA8752. Next base: position 2,850 of record JAKMCX010000040.1, on the reverse strand, counting down.
TTGTACGACTTGCGCAAGAATTAAGCGGGTCGGGCTTCAACGCAGGATGCGCACGAAGCCATTCTGACGAAGGACCTCGGGCACCCTGTCCCTGCGCAATTCGATGATGACTTCCCACATGTAAACGCCGTCTATGGCGTAATACCGGCCGCTCTCTCGGGTTTTTGACCCAGGAGTTCCATCCACTTGGCCATGCCACACTTTTTCGGGGTCGGTGGATTGGAAGACCGGCCTTCCCCAGCGGTCCCACACCGTCACTTCGTAAGCAAAAGGCTCGCAATCCAACACGGGGAACCAAGCGTCATTCTTTCCATCGTTGTTGGGGGTAAAGGCCGTCGGTACATAGACCTGACATCCGCAGACAATCTGCTCAACTTCCAACACTTGCTCCACCGTATCGCACACGTTGGACACCTCAACGGCATACAAACCAGCCCTGCTAATGGTCCGCTCGGGACCGATGCTGCCATTGTCCCAACGGTATGCAGAGGGATAAACAGCCTCTCCCTGCAGCGCATTCAAGGTGACCGAATCCCCCAAACAGAGGGTGTAGAGTGCCTCGAGGGGCACCGCAATCGGTTGGGCCACCTCGATTTGTATGGAATCCACAAACTGACACCCGCTAACCTGACTGGTGGCGACATATGTTGACGGCTGATTCACGTCGATGGAAGGACCGACTTCACCTGTATTCCAAGTGACCAGAACATCGGTCAATCCGGTCTCCAAGGAGAACACCCCACCCGGACACAGCACGGAATCTTCCGGCAATGCAAACTCAGGAATGGGCCTCACCTCCACTTCAATGGTGTCTTGGTTGACGCAGCCGTTTAGCGCGACCTCCACGGTATACTCGCCGCCCTCAGTGACCGTCAATACCGGTGTGGTCAACGAGTCGTTGAAGATGACATAATCGGCACCCAAAACGCCGGGATCCAAATCCACCGATTCACCTTCGCACAGCACCAGGTCCAATCCCAAATCGACCGGAGGCAGAGGCTGGACTGAGACCAGGACAATGTCTACAAAATCACACCCCGATTGGGAACTCGTGACTTCGTAGGCACCTGGAGCGGTCACCCACAATTGGTTGCCTTGGGCACCATTGGACCAGAGGTAATCTGACGCGCCAAATGCGGCCAACAGCAAGACACTGTCTTGGTCACAAAAACTCATGTATTCAGGCAGGTTGGCTTCAAAAGGATCCACCACCTCGATGAACACCTGGTCATTGACCTGGCATTCGCCATCGCTGACGTTGACACTGTATATGCCCGAGTTGGACACTGCGTAGGTAGAGGACACTGTTCCGTCTTGCCACAAGCACGTGGCCGCTGGATAGTTTGGATCCAAGATGAAAGGCGTCCCGGGACACACCGTGGTGTCTGGGCCCAAATCCACGCTTGTCAGCGCACTTAAAGTCACATCGATGTCGTCTGTTACGGCACATCCTTCGACCGTGGTAGCGGTCACCAAATACACACCTGTAGCGTTGACTGTATACTCGGCATCGCCAGGCCCACCCTGCCATTGAAACACGGGGGGCAATCCTCCCCAAGCGTTGTTCGCCGCATTCAAAGTCACATCCTCACCCACACACAAGGTCACCGCAGGGCCCAAATCCAATGGGTAATCCTCAAACCAAACCACCTCGACATCATCGCTGGTTTGACAGCCCATGACCTCGACGGTCACGGCGACTGTGCCTTCCAAACCGACCAATTCGGCCTGTGCGAATCCGCTGGGGTTCCCGTTGAGCGTCCAAGTGTAAAATGCCCCTGGATTGCCCGCATCAAAATTCAAGACCGTATTGGGACAGACCGTTTGGTCAGGGCCCAAGTCAGGGGTGACGATGGCAATCTCTGTGACTTCTAGGTCAATTTCCTCCTCACATCCCTCTGCGGTGGTAATCAACGCCACGGCGCCGGTCACACTTCCTGTTGTCCATGTATCCCCCACCGAACCATCGGGCCAAGTGGTGGTCGCATCGGGCCAAGACAAGCTCAACGAAGCGGTTTCCAATGGGCAGACTTCTTCTAAAATGGGGTCGAGCGCCACCGCAACGGGCCCCTCAATGGCCCCGATGTCGGGATTCGCATCACGGAGCACACCCCGCTGGTCCTCTGCCACGGCTTCGAGCAAAGCTCCCCCTGCATCTATGGCCGGACTAAGCGGCTGGCAAGCACTCAACATAAAGGCATTGGTGGAACCCCCGTAATCCCCAAAAGGCAACAGTTCGGGGACCACACCAATCAAATTCGCCACCGAAGCAGCATCGAATTGGGAGTCGGCATTGTCGCCCAACTTCCCCACCAAGTTGTGGCCCACCTCCGATAGAATTGGCCCTCCTCCATTGCGGTAGACATCTTCATCGTCACCTGTGGGTGCTCCAAAAGCAGAATTGCCCCAAATCAGACAGTTGTCCAGTGTGAGGTCGCCAGCGGTTGTGCCGATGGCACCACCCCGCGCCAACCCATCGGTTGGCGCTGCCCCTCCTCCAAAGGAAATGCCTGCCACACCTGGAATGGCTGAGTTTCCAGAAAATGTGCAATGGCGAAACACATGAGATCCTGAGCGCGCGAAAAAAGCCCCACCAAGTGCTGCAGCTCCTCCTCCTGCTCCTCCACCATTGGTCGCACCATCACCGCCCGAACCGCCAAACATCGCACCTGCACCGCCAGAACCGGGACCTCCTGTGGTACCCCAACCTGGGTTTTCATATCCGCCACCGCCGCCGCCGCCGCCAACGCATAAATATCAGGCGTTTTCTTACCCCCCACCAAAGTAGAAGCAAAAGCCAAACAATACCAAATAGGAAAAAATGCTTCAACCAACTCCGCATCCGCAGCC
>JAKMCX010000035.1 GCA_022428285.1 Flavobacteriales bacterium | reverse complement strand
CTGCAGGAGACTGTGACTGCAATGGAAACCAAGAAGACGCCGCGGGTGTCTGTGGAGGCGATTGCACGTCCGACGTTGATGGCGACGGCGTTTGCGACACCGACGAAGTGCCGGGTTGCGATGACCCCTTGGCCGACAACTATGACTCGAATGCCACAGACAACGACGGAAGCTGCACCTATTTGCCGGCTTCTTTCGAAGGCCTCGTGGCCGAAGCATATGAGCTGAACAGTGTGGAGCAAGGCACCCACACCTTCAGGGTCTATGCGCAATTCAGCAACCCGAATGACCAATTGGTCTCCATTTTCGGAACAGCGAATGACCCCTTAAGCATCACATCTTCAGAGCCGTTTTTCCAACAGGCCAATGGCGGACCTACTTCGTCCAGCATGATTCCTGCGCTCTTTGGCTCCATCCCGGACTTGGAATGGGACAGCTTTGTCACCATTGGTTCTCCGGACAACTCCGGAACCGAAATCCTAAATGCAGGCATCGACTTCTCGTCCTTTGAATCCGGTGGCGACTTGAATACAGATCCGATTACCGGTGGCAGTTGGTTTGTCTTCCCGAACCAACAACCCGCAGCCTTCCCTGATGCACAAGGCCGTGTTTTGATTGGACAGTTCACCACTTCGGGTACAGTCACGCTGACCTGCAACTTGCAATACCGTGCCTCGGACGGCACGAACCCCCAGGCTACAAACCTCACCTTGGTGTTCCCCAACAATTGCGAGGAGGACATCAATGGAGACGGCCTGGTTGCAGTGGATGACATTCTGATTCTGTTGTCGAGCTTTGGATGTGTAGGTCCTACTTGCACGGGCGACATCGACGGAGACGGCGTTGTAGGGGTATCGGACATCTTGGATGTTCTGGGGTCCTTCAGCTCTTCATGTTTCTGACCCACCCCAACACTGATCTGTGACGATTCTTCGAATGCGCATTCTGAACATTCTGGTTGCTTTCGCAGCCCTCCCCCTGTTTTCCTTGGGACAAACGCCTTGTGAAAACGGATTCGCTGCGGGCTACCCCTGCGAATTGGTAGACCTGATGGGCTTTGTCCCCTCCTCCTCCATGGGAGGCGGAGATGCCGAGGATTTGTGGGGATGGACAGACCCCCAAGACGGCAAAGAATACGCCATCGTAGGCATGGCTGGAACGACAGCATTTGTAGACGTTAGCGCACCGACCGCGCCCGTCGTTCTGGGAACTTTGCCGTCTCACACCGGGACCTCTCTGTGGAGGGATGTCAAGGTGTACAACAACCATGCTTTCATCGTCTCTGAAGCGACAGGACATGGCCTTCAGGTGTTTGACCTCACGCGCCTCAGGGACGTGGCCAATCCACCGACGACCTTCACGGAAGACGCCCACTACGGTGGTTTTGGCAATGCCCACAACATCGCCATCAATGAAGAAAGTGGACGGGCTTATGCTGTGGGCAGCAACACCTTTAGTGGCGGGCTTCACATCCTCGACATCTCCTCGCCAACCAATCCTACTTTGATTGGAAGCTTCGCAGAAGACGGATACACCCACGACGCCCAAATCGTGAATTACAGCGGTCCCGATGCCACCCACGTGGGAAAAGAGATTGCATTGTGCTTCAATGAGAACAGTGTGGCCGTGGTGGATGTCACCGACGCCACAGACCCCCTGATGTTGAGCAACACCAGTTATGGTGCGGCCCAGTACACCCACCAAGGATGGTTCACTGAGGACCAGCGTTACCTCTTGGTCAATGACGAGGGAGACCAAGGCAGCATCAACACGCGCACCTATATTTTTGATTGCCTTGACCTGGATGCCCCCGTCTTGATTGGAACCCACTTGGGATCCACCCCAGCGATCGACCACAACCTGTACAACCATGAGGGACATTGCTACCAGGCCAATTACAGGGCTGGATTGCGCATCCTCGACCTCGATGCTGTTGCGAGCGGACAGCTTACGGAAGTGGCCCATTTCGATGTCTATCCCTCCTCTGACGCGGCCCAGTTCAACGGCGCGTGGAGCGTCTACCCCTTCTTCGCCTCCGGCAACCTCATCGTCAGCCACATCGAGGAGGGCCTGTTCATCCTGAAGGCCAACATCGCGTCCACCGGCCCGCCGACGCCGCCGTCCGACCTGACGCTTCAGCCCCTGCGCGACTGGCTCAAGGACAATTGGTACGACGGACTCCACACGGACCTCGGCTACAACGGCGCCCGCGAGCAGATGTACGGCTCCGTGGACGAAGTGGGGGGCCAGATCGAATGCGTCTACACCGGATTCCAGCAGGCCTCCGGTTTTGTCACATTCCCCGACCCCATCAACGCGGAACACTTGGTGCCGCAGAGCTATTACGGCTCGATCAGTCCGATGCGGTCCGACATCTGGAGCTTGCGCCCCTCGCACGGCAGCCCGAATTCCGCCCGCTCCAACAACCCATATGGCGAAGTGGACGACGCGGCCGCCCAATGGTATGGCGTGGATGCGCAGGGCAATTACTTCTCGACCGGTACGATTCCCGCCAATGCTGATGACTTCAGTGAGCGTTCGAATGGAGTCTGGGAGCCGCGCGAATCCCAAAAGGGTGACGTGGCCCGCGCTGTCTACTATTTCTACACCATGTACCCGACGCAGGCCGGCGACATTTCAGGTGTGTGTGACCCTCAGACATTGTATGACTGGCACCTGGCCGATCCGGTGAGCCCCTTCGAGGTGCAGCGGAACGACCGCATCGAAGTGGCCCAAGGCAATCGGAATCCCTATGTGGACGACCCGTCCCTCGTTTTTCGGGCCTGGTACGCCGCCTCCGTCATTGGAGGTTGCACCAACCCGGCTGCGTGCAACTACGATGCCTCCGCCACGGCAGACGATGGCACCTGCATCCTCATCGGAGCTTCCTGCGATGACGGCGATGCCCTGACCCTGGGCGATGTCTACACGGACTGCTCCGCCCCGAATTTCGGTTGTCAGGGGAGTGGGCCGACCACGATCTATGAGGAGACCTTCGGGGGCTACCCCAACCTCGGATATGGATACAACGGAAATGTCAACAATGCCGTGGGCGACCCCGAATGGTTCATCACCTTCGGTGGACAGACCGACTACTTCTACACGTCAACACTGAACGGAGATACCGCCTTCGCGGGCAAGGATCTCGACTTTGATTGCACGTGGACGTCACGCGAAATCGACGTGTCCGGCTTCACCGATTTGCAAGCCTCGATCAATGTGGCGGAATCGGGCAACTTGGAGAATACTGACTTCATCCGCTTCGAAGCCATTATCGATGCCTCCGTCTTTGGATCGGACATCCAGGTGCTGGCCACGTACTCGAATGACTTCAGCTCCGCGCAGCTCGCACCGGTGGACCTGCCCGATGCCACCACCATCCGGCTCCGCGTGGTAACCCGGAACAACGCCAACGGGGAGGTCATCTATTTCGACGACGTGCGTCTCACCGGTGTCCCCAACTGCACGGATTCAGATGGGGATGGCGTGTGCGATGCGTTTGACGCGTGTTCCGATGTGACGGCGTGCAACTTTGCCGACCCTTCCGCGACCGAATGCCTCACGCTCGATGCCTGTGGTGTATGCGGCGGTCCGGGGGCGGTACTCGAATGCGGGTGTTCCGAAATTCCCGCCGGTGATTGCGACTGCGCCGGCAACCAGCTCGACGCCATAGGCGTCTGTGGTGGCGACTGTATTGCGGACAGCGACGGTGACGGCATCTGTGACACGGAGGACGAATGCCTCGGTGAACTCGACGTCTGCGGCGTATGCAACGGCCCCGGTGCCGTCTACGCCTGCGGCTGCACGGAAATCCCTGCAGGCGACTGCGACTGTGACGGAAACCAGCTCGACGCCATCGGCGTCTGCGGCGGAAGCTGTTCAGCCGATGCCGATGGCGACGGCATCTGCGACGACGTGGACCCCTGCGTAGGAGCGCTCGACGCTTGTGGCGTGTGCAACGGCCCGGGGGCGGTCTTCGAATGCGGATGCGCTGACGTTCCGGCAGGCGACTGTGACTGCAACGGCAACCAGCTCGATGCACTCGGGGTATGCGGTGGAGACTGTGCAGGAGATGCCGATGAAGATGGCATTTGTGATTCAGATGAAATCCCAGGATGTACCGATGCCAATGCGGCCAATTATGATGAGACTGCCACCGACAACGATGGCTCATGCACCTACATACAGGGCAGCTTTGCAGGCCTGTCTGCATCCTTGGTGGCAGAGGACGGCGCAGGTGCAGGACTCAACACCTGGCGGGTTTACGCCAATTTCACCAACCCCGGTGCCGATTTGCTCTCCGTCTTCGGCACACCCGAAAGTCCCATCGACATTGGCACTTCGACGGAGTGGTACCAAGACCCCTTCGGTGGCCCCACATCCAATGAAATCAACGAAGCGCTGTACGGTGACATTCCGTCCCTCAGTTTTGACAGCTGGCTGACCATAGGCGGCCCCTCTGCCGTCGACGGCGACATCCAAATTGTTGGACTGGACTTGCCGGCGTTTGAAAACGGAGAGGACATCACTTCAGATGAACTGGCTGGCGGAAGTTGGCTGGCCATCCCAGGCAATGTTTCGGGCACTGCTCCAGATGCCGAAGGACGCGTTCTCATCGCACAATTGACCACCGATGGAACGGTCGTTTTTGATTGCAACATCCAGTACCGCGAACCCGATGGATCTTCTCCGGTCGCTGTAGAGTTGAGTCTGGTTTTCCAAAACGGATGCCCAGAGGATGTCAACGGCAGTGGCTTGGTCGACATCGAAGACATCCTGCTGGTGCTGATGAACATCGACTGCACAGGGAATTGTGTGGGTGACTTCAACGGAGACGGCGCGGTCACCGTGGCGGACGGACTGCTGATTCTGGGTGCCTTTGGCAACTTCTGCAATTGACCCCGTGGGGCGCAGCTGCCGGGCCGATCAGTCCGCGCAAGACGTGCCAAAGTCAGTCAGGAACATCAACAAATCTGCGCTGCCCGTTACGCCGTCATTGTTGAGGTCAGCCGGACATTCTCCCGGAGGATTCATGGTGTAGACGCAGCTCTCATCTGCTGCGGTGTTCAATGGGTGGTAATTGATGGCTTCTGGATCCATGCAGCCGGTCCAAAAGCAACCGCCATTTTCATGGGTAGCGGCAACATTGAAATTCGTGGCCGAGGGATATGTGCAACCATTGATGAGGGCGATGACATCCACACCCACCCGTTCCGATGTGCACAATGTCGATACGGTGCGGACGTGCCAGTCATAGAAGTAGTAGTAGTATTTGGTGCTGTTGACCGCATTGTTGAGGTTGTTTGACGTGATCGTCAGCAGGTCCTCTGCGGTGTATGGAAACGCCAATGGAGTCCCCACACCATCTCGCCACAGGGCCACTTGATTGTCAAACGTTCGGAGTCCATACCCCTGACCTTCCAAAACAATGAAGTCGAGGTGAATGTAGGATGGGCCTTCGGGAACAGAGAAAGAAGCCTGCTCTAGCAGTGCACCCTCTGCATCAATCAGGCCCACGACAATGGGGCCAGCAGCGTTGGCAAAAACAAGCACGCTGTCCAAAATCAGATCGCGGTGCACATCGAAATTGAGCCAATAGGCGTCGTTGCCGAGGAACCCGCCATCGCTCTGCACCGTTGGACCTGCAGTGGCTGAAACCAGGTCATACTCCAAAACCGCTTCGGCATAAAAAGTGGTGGTCGTGTCCACCCAACCGGCAGCGAAATCCACCCCAAAAGCATCGGGAATGGTGGAGGCGACATCTCCAAACCAATTCAGGGGCTCACCATTGCCTGTCAACACGACTTCAGCAGGCAAAGGCACCACCATGTCTTCCAGGACTGGAAGGGCTGGCAAACTGTGGAACACCACTTCGACCGTATCCGAACGAACAGTCCCTCCGCACAAATTGTCCCGCTCGATAAAAAAAGCGCCTCCTTCGGTGATCACGAGGCTGTCCACTTGTGCGCCTGTGGACCAACTCCAGTCTCCTTCGGCAACACCCCTCAGCAGCACCGATCTGCCCTCACATCCCACAACCTCTCCTTCCACAACAATGGCGGCGGAGACTTCTTCCACCCGGTCAACCTGAAGCGGATTGGAAAGGCCCACGCACCCCTCTGCGGTGGTCACCAAAGCACAGTAATAGCCGGGTTGGCCCACCAGCACTTCGGCGCCCAGCTCGCCCGAATTCCAACGGTGCTCGGCGTTGGGATAGGGGCTTGACAAGGCCAACGAATCACCTGGACACAGGGTGGTCTCGCCCGTCCATTGCACATCAAAGGGCGGCAAGGTGCAGGGCGCCTCGAACACGCCGTGGTACATGTCAGGGGCAGGCGAATGGAGGACTTGAACCGCTCCCCCAGGGAAATGAACGACGGCACTGTCAATGGTCGGTTCAGGCCCCAATCCAAACAGGGCATGGTGGGTGCAGGTCATGCCATAGCTCTCTCCGGCCCGAATATCGCGGGTTTGAACCCCCCACGGGCCGTAGAGGTGCACCCTTGCGCCCACTGCATCGAGGTTGGATGTCACGCCTTGGAGGTCAAAGGCCACCCAGTGGTGGTCGTTGCCCTCATTGAGGTACAACACGTCGGGATTGCTCGGATCCGGGGTTACATACACCCCTCCGTGGGTCGCGTATACATCGAGCCGCCCATCTCGCCCTGCATCGCCCACCGCGAACCCCAACATCTGGTCGGGGTACCCAAAAGGCCAGGACACCGGCTCAAAGGTTCCATCGCCCTGACCCAGCAAGAAATGCTGGGCACTTCCACCCCCAGAGGTCAACAGATCGAGGTGGCCATCATTGTCGAAGTCCGCCATTTTGGCCTGCAGAAAAAAGCCCACAATGTCCAGTCCGCTGCCTGCTGTGATGTCTGTGAAATGCCCCGTTCCATCGTTTTCGAAGAGGGCCAAGGGCGCATTGTGGTTGGTCACCAGCGCATCGACATCGCCATCGTTGTCGATGTCCCCAAAGTCGGCCGTCCAACTTTGCTCATGCAGCACCAGGCCCCGCGGCCCCGCTTCTTCCGTCCACCCTCCGTCGCCGTCCGAAATCCACAGTTGGTTGACACGCTTGGGATCGAAAGGGTCTGACACGAATTGCCGGCACTTGGAAATGTACACGTCGGTATGGCCGTCTCCATTGACATCGGTGGTCACCACACCGTAGTTGCCACTGTGGTCTGTAAAAGGATCAACGGAATAATCATATGCGGTCAGTGGCATCAGGCCGCTGTCCGGCGAGGGCGAACCTTGCTCAATGCCCTTCCAGAGCCTACTGAGCCCATCATCGTGACATCCAAAAAGGTCCAACACCCCGTCGCCATCGAGGTCGCTCATGGTGCAGCCTTGCATGAACATAGAACCGTTGTCCAATTCCTGCAATTGGCCGACACCTCCGGGCAACATGCGCAGGTGATGCACCCCGTCATAGGAGCCACCAGACACGAGGTCTTTGGTGCCGCTGTTGTCGAGGTCGCCAATGCATGCGCCCCATTGGTTGGAGTTGCTCAACACGGCCATTTCAACCGCGCGGAAACCCTCCGGCCCCTGGAACTCTACGACCACGTCGTGGCCATCGTCAAATATGACCAGGTCGTCCCAGCCATTGTTGTCCACGTCGGTGAAGCCCACCACACCTCCGCTGTGATGGCTGCCCTCCAGGGCATTCGAAATGGTGAATTGCAGCTGACACTGCAGGCCCCGCTTCAAAAACGGACCTAGAGCGAACAGCAGTAGGGCCAGTGCAGGGATGCCCTTTCGCGCCGCGGTGCACACAAGGCGCACACTGGAATTCGGAGCCCCTGTGGACACATATAACCGTTTCGTAACAAGGCGTGATGGCATACCGAATATTTCGACTTAGAAATATAATGCGCAACACCAAGACGCCCTAGACGCCTACGAATTTGTATATGACTTACATCGACGGGCCGAGAAATACGGCGTTGTCAAAAAGGCGGTGTCCGGACTTCCAAAACGCGCGGAAGAGGGGATTGTCGACGAGGTAGACGACGCTGCCACGGCCCATGTTGTGGACACCCGCCACGAGCGAGCCTTTCTGAGCGGGGATGGACATCTCTCCGGCATGGCCGCTGAATGGCCGGCCCTGGTCCTCTGGCGGCAGCACGGCCACGTTGCCCTCTTCCAAAGCCGCGAAACGGCGACCAGAAGTGCGCAAGGTCATGTATGCACTGCCGTATCCATCGGCCAGCGGATGGGTGTCGTCCACCGCAGCCCGGAAGATGGCACCAGGCAAGTCGTAGCGCAGCCGGTCACGGCCTTGGGCAGCAAATGGCAGCGGATCCAAGCCTTGGGCGGCATTGTCATGGGCGTTCCGCTCGTCGGTCGCCTCTTGAATCCGCTCCTCTGCCTCTTGAATGTCGGCCCGTTCGCCTTCGGCATAGCGCTTGAGGCCCCAGCCCTCTTGGCCGGAAAAAGCGCTGCACGCCCCTCCTACTGCAACGAGCTGTCCACCGCCGCGTACCCATGCTGCGAGGTCGTTGCGGTCACCGTCATCCATGCGGTACCAGCCACTGGGCAGCACCACAACGTCGAGGTTGTCCAGGTCGAGGTCATCCAAGGCACCTACACGGTTGATCGGATAGCGCAGTTTGTTTTCGAAATGATGCCAGATTTCGCCTGCGCTCAAAGAGCTCACACCTTCGCCAGCAACCGTAGCGATACGGGGCGCTTGGATGGCGTCGTAATGGCTGCTGCCAAAGTCATATCCTGAGGTGACGCGTCCGGAGGTGACCGCAACAGGCGATGCATGGCTGGCCACTCCTGCACGGACGACGGCTCCTGCAAGGTCTGCTACCGTTTCATTGTTGCGGCGGGTGATCACATAGTCTCCCGCTGCGAACACACTCCCGTCCAATGAGAATCCGGAATCGGCCCGGCGCACGGTGACCCCTTCCGACAAGAGGGCGGCCAATCCGCGAACGGCATCGGCTCCGCCGCCTGGCAGCACCCAACCGTAGGGGTTTTGAGCCCCGGCAGCCCGCTCAGCAGTAACGTCACTGCCCCATTCTCCGGAGACCTGCACCCGCCCTTTCAACGCCATGGCCTCCAACCCCAGCGCGTGAGGCAGGGCCCATGCCGTGATGTCATAGGTCATGCTGTCGGACAGCTCGGGATCGGGATCCATCAATACCTGCAGAATGCCACCATGGGGCTGGTGGGCATCGACCAGCAAATCCCCGGCGCGGACCGTCCTTTTGGACGTGCGGCCCGAAGTGTAATCGTAAGCCTGAATGGAGGACACAGCGGGTGCCTTGCCGTACTCTATGCCGTTGGCATCCAGAATGCGCAGCAACTCTGCCATTTTGGAGGCGTCTTGGCCTGCTGGAAACACATATCCCGCGTGGTCGCCGAACGGATCGGAGACGTTGTTGGCGTAGTATGTGGCGAATTGTCCGATGAGCTCTTCATGGCGACGGGCGCTCTCCTCGACCGTGCTCATGCCGGACTCGTGGTGGTTTAAAATGCGGTAAGCCAAGGTGAGCGTATCGCCCAAGGCCGTGGTCACCGCCCTGCCAGCACGGCTGCTTCCACCTTGCTCGTAGGTCATGCCAATGGCGCCATTGTAGAGCGGCCAGGTGTCGCCGTAGGCGGGGTAGAACAGGTCGAACACCTCGCGGGTGAAATACAGCGCTCCTCGGGCGTCAAACCAACGGGCATTGTTGGCCCCGATGTGTTCTTGACACTTGCGCTGCCACGGGCTGATGATCTTGTGAAAAGGCTCCGCTGCCGGCGCGAAGTAATAGGGCGAGTTGACTCCCTGTTCATGAAAGTCCACATGAACCTGCGGCAACCAACGGCGGTATGCCGTCACGCGCCCTTGGGTTTCGACCTGGCTCTGCCATGCCCAATCGCGGTTCATGTCGAACATGTAGTGGTTGCTGCGTCCTCCTGGCCAAGGCTCATCGTGCTCCACAGTGCCGGGGTTGGCATCGGGAGTCAGTCCGGAAGTCTGGTCTTGGAAAGCCACATAGCGGTCACGGCCATCAGGATTGACACAAGGATCAATGATGACCACGGTTTTGTCCAACCAAGCGGCCACATCTCCATCGCCCGCGTCTTGACCTGTTACCAAGGCGTGCATGCTTCTGAGGGCGGCCTCTGTGCACACGGCCTCGTTGCCGTGAACGTTGTAGCTCAACCAGACAAACGCCACGCCAGGATCATCTGCGGGCAGCCCCGCTCCTTCCGCACGCGCCATGTTGGCCAGCCGAAGCGACTCCAATCGGGCTTGATTGGCCTCGGAAGTCACCACCAGCAGACCGAGCTCACGAAATTCCGATGTGCGGCCATAGGGTTCCCAGACGGCCTTTTCCGATCCCGCCGCCAGTGATTTGGCATAGTCCACAACATTGTGGTGACGGGTAAAACGGTCTCCAAGCTCGTAGCCTAGAAATTCCGCCGGTGACAGGACTTGAGATTGGAGGGTCAATGCTGAGCAAATCAGCACCAACATGGCGGACATCATTTTCATTTAGACTCGGGATTTCAAGAACAGGTTGTGCCGAATTCCGCCAAGATAGCAAGCATGTCAGCGGTCGTTACAGCGTCGTCTCCAGTGATGTCGGCACTGCAATTTGACAGACAGCCAAACTGACCAAGAAGGAGCAGCACATCGCCCACGGCCACAATCCCGTCACCGTCGAGGTCGGCCGGGCAGAAATCCTCATCGACTTCTCCGGTGCAGGTGTCGCAGTCCGACAGGTAGTCGTTGATCGTGGCCGGGTCGCCGTCATCACACGGGTCGCCGACGAAGATGCACGAGCCATCATTGAGGTTGGCGGCGGGATTGTAGTTGCAGGCCGACCCGGAGGTGCACCCTTCCACGGGGGTGGGCGTACCAATGCACCCGAAGTCCTCATCGCTGCAGTCACTCACGATGTCGTTGAACGTGGTGGCATCCCCGTCGTCGCAGGGGTCGCCCTCAAAGACGCAGCTGCCGTCGTTCTGGTTCGCGGCGGGGTCATAGTTGCAGGCCGACCCGGAAGTGCAACCCGGCACAGTCAGCGGAATGCCCTCGCAACCGAAGCCAGGGGCGTTGCAATCGAGATAGGCATCGTTGTAGGTCATGGCGTCCCCGTCATTGCAGGGGTCCCCCTCGAAGAGGCAGCTGCCATCGCTGACTGTGGCCTCCGCGTCGTAGTTGCACGCCGATCCCGACATGCAGCCCGGCACATCCGTGGGCGGCTCCCAAAACCAAGCGCGGTAGACCCAATCGGGGTGGTCCACGTAAGGATTCCGGTTGCCTTGGGCCACCTCTGTTCTGTCGTTGCGGGTTTGCTCTACCGCACTCACGGGATCATCGAGGTGCCAAGTGTACAGGATTTGCGGATCACAAACACCCGATATGTCCCCTGCCTGGGTGGGGTACATCGTGTAGAAATAAAATACGCTGCGGGCCACGTCTCCTTTGAACTCCTCCCGCGGCTCCCAAATGCTGCCGGTGCTTTCGCTAAAGTCGTCTGGATTGGAGGGCATCGACCCCGTGCTCAGGTAGTCCCCTGAACCATCTACACCATACCATTGGGCGCCGGCATCGGGAACCTCGCCAAAAGGATCATTTGAACGGGCTGAATTGGCAGAGCCGTGGCAAGGACGAATGGACCAAATGTCCGACTTCATGGGGGCTGCAGAATTGTAGAACGACTGTGGAACCACGTGTTCTGCATTGATGGGGTTGGGATAGGTCACAAACCCACTGGCTTGTTGGAACCCCGTATAAATACAGGCGATCTCGCCCCCCGAAGCATCGACATAACCGTACATCTGACGGCGCGCTTCATTGTATCCCAAGTCGTCAAAAAGGCCATCGTACCAATTCGACTTGACCCAAGAGCGCAGCGGCTCAAGCTGGAGTCCATCGGGAGCGTCGGGCTGGGCCCAAACGAAAAAGGGCACCAATAGAAAGGCACACAGGGCGCTCAAGTGGGGGATGGTCTGAATCTTCAAGGCAGTTTGAAAATACGTCCTGTCAAGGATACCAACGGGCATCATTCACAAAAGCAGTGTCATTCAAGGCGTGGAGAAACGCCAACAGGTCGGATTTTTCCTCCGCAGTCAAGCTGAACGGCACCAAAGCGCTGTCTTGATGGGCGTGTCCCGCCCCTCCCGACATGTAGTGGTCCACCACGCCGTCCAAGTCTTGGAACCGGCCATCGTGCATGTACGGGGCCGTAAATCCGATGTTCCGGAGCGTGGGCACTTTGAAGGCCCCGCTGTCTGCAGGGTCTCCCGTCAAGACCCACCGCCCAGGGTCTGTGGATACGGCATCGAGGCCATTGTTGGCAAAGCCGTGGTTGGTAAACAAGGGTGGCGTGTGACACCTGTCGCATCCCAGCCCCGCAGCTCCAAACAACTCCGCCCCCTGCTCCACTGCTTCAGAGACGCCTCCTGCCCCGCGCTGCCAGCGGTCCCAAGGGCTGTCTCCGCTGAGCAAACTCCGCTGAAAAGTGGCCAAAGCCCGGGTCATGACAAAGGGGTCCAAATCCCGGCTGTAGGCCGCTTGAGATTGGATGGCATAATCTGCAGCCAGCTCCTCACAGGCCGTCACAATGTTGTGGCCCATCTCAGAGGGCTCTTGAAGCGGGACGAGCACCTGCATTTCCAGAGTGGGCACCCCGCCTTCGGACATAAAATGGGGTTGGTAAGCCACATTGGTCAGCGTGGAAGCATTCCGCGTCCCCAACACCCCCAAGACCCCTGGTGTGATGGCTTCTGGCGCACTGAAGGCCCGCGCCGACATGTGACATGAAGCACAGCTCACGCTCCCATCGACCGACAACCTTTCATCGAAAAACAAGTCCTTCCCCAAGGCCCAGCGGACATCGGTAAAGGGATTGTCTTCTGGGAATTCTGGGCTGGACCAACCTTCTGGCACCTGCATGAGACCATCGGTAAACTGTCCCATTGGACGGGGCTCTGGTGGTTCCGGGCCACACCCTCCTATGGAGAGCGTCACCGCCACACAACCCAAAAGAATCCCGACCCTCAACATGCTTCAAAGATGCAACCGCAGAAAGGCACCGGATGTTGCACGGCCTCAGGGCGTTCCATGAAACTCGACCGAAAAATCGATCACGGTCCACGTCTCCGTGCCATAAGTCTCACCGGTGTATCGGGGGGCCAAATGCCATGAAGGGCCAAACGGCAAGAGCACAGACTGCGCCCTGGGGACCAGTTCCTCGAAAATATAGAGGTCCTGAAACCACCCGTCTTCTTGCAACACGCCCAAAGGATTGTTTTCAGGAGTCAGAAGGAGGCTTTCATAGAATTCCATATACCAGATGTAACTGTCGTCCTCGGGGTGGTAACTGATCTGGCCGGTGACAAACGGAGTGGGGCCAAAAAAGCGCACATGATTGAGCTCAACGGGAATGTTGGTGATCATCCAACGCTGATCGACCCAAGCGGTATCGAGAAAAGACATGCCAGCGGTGTCTGTTCGGAGTTGGATGTCGAACGCGGCCAGGTGAAACTCAACACTGTCGAGGGGCACAAGGCCCATCATGATGGCATCGCACTCCAATTCCCAAGCCCCCTTCACAATGGAGTCGACGGGCATCTCCCAAGCGGTCAAAAACCCCGTCAGGTCTGGGGTTGAAATGAACCCATTGCCGTCATAATCAGGCATCCACACCGTCTGGGCCCCGGCAAGAGGTCCCAGTAAGAGCAACAACAAACACGGAATCCCGCGTTGGATTATGGTGGATAAATGCGACACGCATCAACGATTTGGCTTCGTTAATTTAACCCACACCCCTCATTATCACAACTTAATGGACTAAAACCCAGCCCTCAGGCGCACAAAGCCACCACATCACCAAGATGATGGCGCACGCCACAATATTGAGGACGATGCCCGTGCGCGCCATGACCGACATTTCGATCCTGCCCGAGGCAAAAACGATGGCATTGGGCGGCGTTGCCATGGGCAACATGAACGCACAACTCGAGGCCAAGGTCACAGGGACAGCAAAATAAAGGGGGTGCATGCCCATGCCGATGGCCAATGCCCCTGCCACGGGCGTCAACAGCAAGGTCAGCGCAAGATTGCTCATCAGTTCAGTGGCAAACAGGCCCATGATGGTCACCATCGCGAGCATGGCCAACACTGGCCAACCCCATCCTGCTGCTGCATCGGCCATCGCCCCTGCCCATCCCGCGGCTTCGAAGCCCTTGGCCAAAGCCAAGCCACCACCAAACAAGAGCAGGATGTCCCAGGGCAGCTTCCCCAAATCTCCTCGGCCCAGTAGCCGTGGGGCCATGTCTTGGGCAAGGGGGGTGTCCATTTTGGATGCTGAACCCGAGGGACCTCCTTGACGGGGGCCTGCCGAAACGGCAAAACAGCCCACCGCTGCTGCCACGGCGATGGAGGTGTCGTTGAGTTGAAAAAATCCGTCCAACACCACATTCAGTGGTACGCGCAACATCCACAAACCCGCGGTTCCCACAAACAAGACCAGCACCCGCTTTTCTGCGGTGGTCATGGCCCCCAGGCCTCGGCGTTCGGCTGTAATGACTTCTGCGGCCCCGCTGCTCCCTCCCCGAGGGACCTTGTGCAACCCCACGAGCAAGGCAAACACGGTCAACAGCAAAATGGCCGAAACCGGCAAGCCGATGGCGAGCCATTCTGTGAAACCAATGTCCAAACCGAACCGGTCCGATGCTACTCCGGCGAGTGCCGCATTGGGTGGTGTCCCCACCAAGGTCGCCATGCCGCCCACATTGGCAGCATAGGCGATGCCGAGGATGAGTGCCCGCCCCCAGCGGATGGGGCCGCCCCGCTCCTCCAAAAGTCCGAGCACCGCAGTGGCCATGGGCAACATCATCAGCGTGGTTGCGGTGTTGCTGATCCACATGCTCAACAGCGCCGTTGCGAGCATGAAGCCAAACAAGGTTCGCCGAGGCCCGCCGCCCAGTCCGCCCAACAGGTGCAAGGCAAACCGTCGGTGCAGGCCATGGCGCTCTAGCGCCAGTGCCAACACAAACCCACCGAGGAAGAGCCAGATAAACCGCGAGCCAAACGGTGCTGCTGTGGCGGTCAATTCCAGCACGCCAAAAGTGGGAAAGAGCACCAAAGGCAGGAGGCTCGTAGCGCCCATGGACACTGCGCCACCGAGCCACCACCACAACATCCACCATGCGGTGCCCGCCAAGGCTGCACCGTTGACCTCACCGCCCGACGGCAAAATCAACAAGGCCGCCAGAAAACCCAAGGGGCCTCCCCACAAGGCGATGGCCGTTTTGGGCATCATGGCATGAGGGCGATGTACACCGGAAGGTGGTCCGAGATGTAGAAGCCATCGATGATCTGCTCCTCTGTGCAGAACCACAGAACCGAGGCACCACGCACCAAAATGTGGTCAATGCGAGGAGCACCACGCATGCCCCCTGTGGCAAAACCGGTGAAGGTTCCAATGTTCTTGCGGCATCGCTTGTCTGCCACGTCATATGCGTCGCTCAGTCCGCCCCCTTCAAGGATGTTCAAGCAAGGGCTTTCAGGCTCGGCATTCAAGTCGCCGAGCAGCACATCGATGTCGGCTCCACTCATGGCAAACTGCAGCGACAGCATCCGGGCCGCCAGGGCCCGCGCTTCTTCTCCAATGTGCGAAAAATGCGTGTTGACCACCCGAATGATCTTGCCCGTTTGCCTGTCGTTCAACAGCACGATGGTCGCGGTGCGCGGCAGCGCGGCATCCCACCCCACAGAACCTGGCACATCTGGTGTGGCGCTCAGCCATTTGGTCTCCGCATGGAGCAAGTCGAACCTGCTTCGGTTCCAAAAAACAGGACAATGCTCGCCCGCAGAACGGCCATCGTCACGGCCAACGCCGTAATGATCGTGGTTGGGAAGGGCGGCGACGAGGTCGTCGACTTGATGGACCAATGCCTCTTGGAAGCCCAAGATGTCGAAGTAGCCTACCGCCGATGCCACTTTGGCCTTGCGCTGCTCCCAAGTCAAAGGGTCGCTGGGGTTGTCGTACCGAATGTTGAACGTCACCACCGCCATCTCGTCGGGATGCTGACCCCACACAGGACCTGCCAGCATCCATACCGCCGCACCTGTGGCGGCCATCGCGCGAATTGCACCCATCATCATAACGGCAAGGTAGCATTGATGCGGGGCCTATTTTTGCGCTTGGGTGGCGCATTTTGCGCACCGAAATTCTTCACAGCACTCCATTGGCACGCAACAAAAGGCTCTTTCACAAGGGCGCCATGCTCGAACTCGACATCCTCGATGTGGCCTTTGGCGGCAAGGGGATCGCCAAGGTTCCCACCGAAGACGGTGACTTCACCGTATTTGTCCCCAATGCCATCACGGGCCAGCGCGTCCGCGCGCGGGTTTCCCTGTGCAAAAGGCGCCATGCCGAAGCCCGCATCACCGCGGTATTGCAAAGGGCGTCAGAAGAAACCGAGGTGCCGTATCAGGCCATCCCCGGGGCTCCATACATCACCCTTCCTTTGGCCGAACAAAGGGCATTCAAAGAGAAGGTGACCCTGGATGTGTACCAGCGCATCGGAGAGGTCGAAAACACCGACGCACTCTACGAGGGCTGGATCGATGCGCCATCGCCATTCCACTACCGCAACAAGATGGAATACAGCTTTGCTGCCATCGGCCGCGGTCCCGATGCCGACCCCGACGCCGATTTCGGCGACGGCTTTCACCTCGGTTTCAAGGCCCGTGGGACTTGGTGGGCAGTGGAGGACCTCGAAGGTGACAGCGGCCTGTTCGACGCGCAATTTGAGGGCCTCTTGTCCGACATCCGGTCCTGGTGCGAGGCGTCAGGACTCCCGGCTTGGCACGCCCCAAAGCGCGAAGGATTTTTTCGTTTCCTCGTCGTCAGAAAGAGCCTGGACGCGGACCGACTGCTGGTCAATTTGGTCACCACATCCCACGGCTTGGAGGAATTTGATGTGCACGACTTCGGAAGGCGACTTGGCGAAGCCCTCGGAGAGCGGTTGGCGGGATTCATCCACACCCTCAACGACGATACAGGCGAACGGGTAGAGGCCCGAGAAGGGTCGTCAAAGCTGATTTCTGGGGTGAACCATGTGATTGAACGGCTGCACGGCTTGTCGTTTGAAATCCAGATGAAGAGCTTTTTCCAAACCAACCCGTTGTGCGCGGAACGGCTCTATGCACAGGTGTTGGCTTACGCCTTTCAAGAGCCCATTCCCAAGGCGGACTCCGACAAGACGGTCACCATGGACCTGTTCTGCGGCACGGGAACCATCGCGCAACTGCTCGCCAGAAACAGCAGCACCCGTGTGGTTGGAGTTGACCTCATCGAAGAAGCCATTGTCGATGCCCGCCGCAGTGCGGAACGCAATGGCGTCGACGGGTTGGAATTTCATGCCGCCGATGTCGGCCGGTTCCTGCTGGACCACCCTGAATACACCGGGACCATTGGCACCATCGTCCTGGACCCACCACGGAGTGGCATCAGCCCCAAATCCTTGCGGAAGGTGATCCGGTTGAAGGCCCACCGCATCGTTTATGTGAGCTGCAATCCTGCCACCCAGGCCCGCGACCTCGTGACCTTGCGGGATGCAGGCTATGTGTTGCAGGGCTTCAAACTGGTCGATCAATTCCCGCACACATCGCACATTGAAGCGGTGGCGTTGTTGGAATTCGACCCGTCCAAGGTGCAAAAGGCAGCACCAAAAGACGAAATTGCAGCGTCATGAGTGCCCCTACCCACAGCAACACCGGTGAAGCGGTCATTTTGGATGCCCAGCGCATTGCCCGCTGCATTCAACGCATTGCCCGACAAATCCTCGAAGACCACCACAGCGCCGAACGCATCGTGGTGGCCGCCATCGAAGGACAAGGACGGGTGCTGGCAGAACGCATCGCATCCGAGCTCCGCAACATCGACGCTCCAGAAACGATGTTCTGCATCCTCGGCATGGACAAGTTCGCCCCATTGGACCACCCCATGGCGCTGGAAGACAGCGCAGGCGCTCCCTTTGACAGCCAACTCATGGCTGGCGCGGTGGTGATTGTGGTGGACGATGTCCTCAACAGCGGACGCACCCTCTTGCACGGTGTGTCCCATTTCCTTCCATCCCGGCCCCGTCATGTGGGCACTTGTGTGCTGGTTGACCGCATCCACAGGAGGTTTCCAGTCAGGGCAGACTACGTGGGCCAAAGCCTCTCTACCAACCTGAAGGCCCACATTTCCGTGGAGCTGAGCGGACCCGGGCCCGACGTCGCCCTGCTCAAAGACTGAAGTCCTCCCGGCTGTTGATCATGCGCCCTACTGAGGCCAATCTAGCGTCATCCAGGGCATCTGCATCCACAGAGATGTGGGCTTGACTGTAGTACGGCCGACGCTCTTCAAGGTGGGATTGAATGAACCCGGGCAGCGCGGCATCGGACAAACCATCGAGCATGGGCCGGTTTTTTCGTTTGGTCATCAGCCTCTGGATCAATGCCTCCGGGTCCAACTCGAAATACACGACGGTGCCCTGTTCCAACATAAACGACATGTTGTTTGCATGGCACGGAGTGCCCCCTCCTGTGGCGATCACCCGGCGCTTGCCCTCCAAGGCCAGTTGCCGCAGCGCTTCCCTTTCTGCTTTTCTGAACCCCTCCTCTCCGAGGTCCTTGAAGAGGTCCGAGACCTCCCGACCAAGGGATGTTGTGAGAAAGGCATCGGTATCCACAAAGGGCAGCCCCATGTTTTTGGCCAAGCGCTTTCCTCCCGTGCTTTTGCCGGCGCCCATGTAGCCCACGATGAAGATGCAGCCTTTAGCCATGTCCCTAAATTAAGTGGCAAAGTGGTCTTACACGCCGCCTTGAAAGTCGCGCGGTTGGTTGCCGTCAGCTGACCCTCACAGGATGTCCAATGCAAACATGGTGCGCCCACCGAGGCGGCCCTCGAGGTGGTCACCCGATGTTACGGGGCCCACTCCAGCGGGCGTCCCCGTGAACAAAAGATCTCCGGTCTTCCAGGTGCTGTATTTGGATACATGGGCGATCAAAGCGTTGACCGGGAACAGCATGTCAGCGGTGTGCCCCTGTTGGACCACCTCACCGTTTTTGAGCAAGCTGAAATGGACATCCTGAATGTCCCCTCCCAAATCGGCGAGCGGCACCCACGACTTGGACACGACCGCACTTCCATCAAATGCCTTGGCTTTTTCCCAAGGTTTTCCGGCCGCCTTGAGCTTCTGCTGGACGTCGCGGGCTGTGAAATCGATGCCCAGGCCAATTTGGGTGTAGCACCGGTCCGCATGTCCTTCCTCGATCCATTTGGCGGCGCGGTCCATGCGAACGACCAATTCCACTTCATAATGGCAATCCTGCGTCCATTCTGGAATGGCAAAAGGATGGTCCTTGTGGAGGATGGCGCTCTCTGGCTTGAAGAAAAACAAGGGCTCCGCCGGAACGGCATTGCCCAATTCCGCGGCGTGGTCTGCGTAGTTCCGTCCGATGCACACAATCTTCATGCGACAAAGGTGTGCCATGAAGCCGAAAGGGGCTTCCGCCCATTTCAATCGGTCAACAAGCGCAATTCAACACGCCGGTCAAACCCGCCTCCCCACTCAGGACGC
>JAKMCX010000027.1 GCA_022428285.1 Flavobacteriales bacterium | reverse complement strand
GCACATTTTGGATACCGCCGTGCCGTTGCCAATGTGACCCTATGGCCGTCCACACTTCTTCAACGTTGAACCCCAGCCCATGAATCCTCTTCTTCGCAACATCCTCGCCGGCGTCGCCGGCGCCATTGTGAGCATGCCGGCCAACATGCTTTTGCTCGGTCCATTGGGCCGCTTGACAGGAGCGCCTGTAGCCCCCCTGTATGACCCCCTCGATCCAGAAACCACGGAAGCGGTCTGGCGCGCTTATTTCGACAGCCTCGAGGCCGTTCACATGGCCGGTCCCCTCCTGGCCCACTGGAATGGTGCTTTCTGTGGTGCCTTGGTGGCGGGACTGATCGCCGCACACAGGGGCATGCTCATCCCCCTGATCGTGGCTGGATTTGTGCTGTTGGGTGGCATTGCCAATGCCTTTGTCTTGCCAGGTCAGCCCCCTGCGTTTCTGGTGATTGACATTTTGGGATACCTGCCTGTCGGATGGCTGGGTTGGAAGTTGGCGCTCGGCCTTCGTCCGACGGCTTGAGACGCCCCACGGCCAAGTTTTCTCGACCGACCTTCGCACCCATGTCGCGCGGGTTGGTCTTTATGTTGCAGTCGGTGGTGCTTTACACCTCGGCCAACCTTTTGGTGAAAGCATTGGCCATTCTGCCCACACCGCAACTGGTTTTTCTGCGGAGTGCCATCAGCCTGTTTTTCTGCGCCTTGTGGATTTGGCGCAAAGGGGACCCCCTCTTGGGCCACAACAGGAAGTGGCTTGTATTGCGCGGTGTCTCTGGTATGGTCGCCTTGACGCTGTTTTTCCATACCATCCGACACATTCCACTGGCGAGTGCCACGGTCATTCAATACCTCTCTCCGATTTTCACTGTGCTGCTGGCCATTTTGTTTGACGGGCAGCGCATCCGACCGCACCGTTGGCTCTACTTCGCTGCGGCATTCGGCGGCGTCCTCGTGGTCAAAGGCTTCGACCCCCGTGTGTCCTGGCTCTATCTCGGTATGGGAATGGGCAGTGCCTTGCTGGCTGCTGTGGCTTATTTGGCCACCATCAAATGCAGAGAAACAGACAGCCCTGTAGGGATCGTGGCTTATTTCCACCTGATTGCCACCCCCGTAATGGGGTCTTGGAGCGCCGCCGTGTGGCATCCTATGACAGGGGCTCAATGGTGCATGGCAGTGGGAATCGGCGTGCTGTCCCTTTTGGCGCAGGTCGCGATGACCAAGGCCTTGCACCTGGAGGACGCCGCGCGGGTGATGCCATTCAAGTACTTCGGTGCCATCCTGGCATTGGGAATGGCGTGGCTTCTGTTTGACGAGAAAATCACAGGTTGGGCCCTTGCGGGTATCGGCATCGTATTGGCAGCCGTTACCGCCAACGCCATCGCAGGAAGAAGAAAGATCAGCGCACCGTAATCCTGCGTGTATGCAAGATGTCACCTCCGCGTGTGGACTGAACCACTTGGATCAAGTAACTGCCCGCAGCACGGCCATCGGTTCCCAATACGCAACGTTCGGCGCCTGCCCAGCGCGTGCGCTCCAAGATGCGCCCAGTCAAGTCCATCCAGCGGACTTCAGCACCGGAGAGTGAGCCTCCCGCAAAATTGAGCACGAGTCCCTCTCCCGATTGGACGGGATTCGGGTTGACCTGCAGTACCGACCCTGCGAGCACGCCACCGAGTCCATTGACCGTTGCGCAAGGGTCTACCAAGTATGGCAAAGTGTTCTGGTACATGTCGTTGACCACCTCTTTGATGCTGTTGATGCAGAGTTCAGAGGTCGGCGCCTGCGTCCAGTACACCCGGCACAATGGAGACCATTCGTAGTGCTTGGGCATGGAAGTATTCTCATAGCTGAGGCCGATGATGGTGCCACCGCCCAGTGCAAATTCAGGCTGGATCATGTATTCCAATGGATCGGCCAAGCTGACCACCTGTTGGATTCCACAGCTCACATCAAACTGATATCCGATGATGCGGTTGTGCGGATTCAAAACGTGCACATCGAAGAACCCCTGCTCCCAATTCACCGCGCCAAGGGTAAACCAAACGCTGTCGAAAGGATTGATCACATGGGGTGCAGGGAATTGACACTTGTCGTGGAACCCTGCGCTGTCCGGGTGATTGTGGGCCACGTCCCAATGCTGACACCGCGCCATTAAGGCCGCATCTGACACCGTCAACTCGCCGTCTTGGTCGAGGTCGTTGCAAGGCAGTGCCGTGATGTCATCGCCCAAGATGCCGTCCACATAAGCTTCGGCATCGGTCAAGTCTTGGTCAGCGTCGGCATCGAGGTCTCCCATCAAAGCCGTACCTCCGCACTCCCCCGTGCAGTCCATTTGGGCCGTCCCGTATGCTTCCCCGTTGCAGTCGACCAGTTGGCTGCAATCGTCCCACAGGTCCACCGCCAGCTCACCAGAGGACCGGTCCATGTTGATGCAGACCACCCCCCAGTTGTTTTCATAGCTGTTCTCTTGACGCCCCAAAGCATCTGGGCTGTAGTCCCAATTCACCCGCACAACAAGGTGGTAAACGCCGTCTGGAATGCCCGTCACGTCAATCCACTGGCAAGAAAGTCCCGCACCATAAATGTCGCCGCAGTGCGCCGAAATGCCCATGTTGCTGCACCCGTATTGAAAGGTGCCGCCACCGCTGCACTCGAGGTCCATGACGCAGAAGCCGTTTTTGAACCCAATCGGCAGCATTTGACCGTCCATGGTGAAAAGGTCATACTTCGCATAGCCTTTGTAGTGCCAGTGGTTGTGACAGTCGCCCCATTCGAACTGCTCTGTAGAGTCCGACTCAGCCGTGGTTCCGATGTAGTAATCGATGTCTCCAATGTTCTTGATGTGCGTGGTAAAACGGACCAACTCCCGCTGTCCATAACCGTTCAAACACCCCTCCACGATGTAGCAGTTGTCCTCGTCCACCATCATGGTCTCGGCCTGAAGGCTGTTCTCGATGGCACTTTCGACCACCATGAGGTCGGGACCCGTGCACAGCGGATCTCCTGGGTAAATGCAACTCCCATTGTCGATTTCGGCTGCGGGATTGAAGTTGCAGGCAGATTCATCTGTACAGCCCGCCGCAGGGCCACCATAGGCCAGCGTCCAATCAAACCCGCAGTCCCCCGACAGGTTGGCGAAGCGGACCCAATACGTCACGCCTCCTTCCAATAGAACATAAAGCTGGGCGCTCTCTTCGTTGTCCTCACAACTGCCCTGGTTGTCGTCATAGTAAATCGACCCCTCGTTGGTGTCGTCGAAGTTGTTCATGTTGCAGTAGTCGTAGATCCAAAGCCGCGTATCGCAACCTGACCCACAACTGGAAAGCGCATACATGCCATTCTCCTCCGGAGTGAAGGTCCACCACTCGAGGTTTTCAGAAGCCTCCATCGTCAAAGGCCCATCTTCGAGGACCAATTCAACGGCTTCATTGCAGGTCCACCCCGGCGGACAATCGATGGCGTGAAATTGGCCAAAGCCATAATTCCCACTTCCTTCCACCAACAATGACCCGTCCAGCCAGACTTGGTAATAGGCGTCGCCCACCAAGCCATCACCATAGGTATCGTTCATGGTGAAGACCATGCAGCCCTCCCATTCTGATGCCTCTAAACAAAATGTGTACAGGGTGTCATCGGCATTCTGCACGTCTTCCTCCAACAAGATGTCGCCGTTGCCATTGGACAGGGTCCAGTTCATCTCTCCAGGCCAAGAATCAGGCGCTATGACCACCGAAAAAGAGAACTGGCCATCACTGCAGGGCTCCTGGCCAAAGCCAAAAATGGGGGCCATTGCACATAGCAAACAAAGGAAGCAGGCGCGGTTCAACATGTTGTCAATTTAACTCAAGAACTTCGCGCACTGGGGACGGGTTGCTTTCCACCGCATCTTGCATTTGGAACATGCCGGGGTGACCTATTTTTGCCACTGCAAACGACGCACCACCATGTCCCATGACCACCACGACCATTCAGAAGCCGAACAGAACGAAATTGGAGGCCCCGTTGTTTTGGCTGTCTTTCTGTTCGCCATTGTGATCACCGTCCTGTATTTCCTGAGCTGATCAAGCCGGGAGGGATTATTCCCCTCCTGACTCCATCCTCTGACGGCGTTCCTGCATCCGTTCCATGGAGCGTTTGCGGAAATTGTCTTTGACCTCTTCTTCGCTCTGGCGGTAACCCCTGCCTATTCCTGTGCCTGTTCCAAAGGGGCGCCAATTGGGGCTCAGGTTGTCCGGATCACGCTCGGTCAAGGTCATCTCCTGCACCAGGTGCGTGGCCCCAGCGTACACATCGGTCACCCACAGCACATAACGGATGTCCACCATGATGTTGCGACAGCGGTCTGCATCGAAGCGCACATCGCTCATGGTGCTCTCCCAAGTGCGGTCAAAATTCAACCCCACGAGGTCTCCTGTACCATTGATGGCCGGTGACCCCGAGTTGCCGCCAGTGGTGTGGTTTGAACCCAAAAAGCACACCCTGAGGTTTCCTTCGGAATCGGCATAAGGACCATATTCTTGGGCTTTTAACTTGGACACCAGCGCTTCGGGGAGGTCAAACTCGGCATCGCCAGGAACGTATTTGTCGAGCACACCGCGGGCGGTCGAAAAAGGCTTGTAGCTCACCGCATCCCGGGGCTCACTGCCCTCCATCAACCCGTAGGTCAAGCGCAGTGTGCTGTTGGCATCTGGCCAGAAGGTGCTGTCGGGGTACACCTCGCCCAAAGCCTGCAGGTAACGCCCCATGTCCACTTCCATGGCGGATTGAAGGCGCCCGTATTCACCCCGGACCTTGACCCAGTAGCTGTCGCTGGTTTGCTGCGCCCACTCGATCAAAAGGTCTTTGGATTGTTTTTTCAATGCTTTCCTGTCTCGGTCCTCGAGCAGGGCGATGAACCGATCGCCATCGTCTAGAATGCTGCCTTCGAACAGTTCCTCGGCGATGGCATTGGCGTCCTTGTCTTTGGAGAGTGCCCACGTGTCGGATGCAATGTCAGGGGCAAAACCTGGGGGCAAGGCCTCCATGTAGAGCGGAAAAACTGCGGCAAACACCTTGCGGTCCACTTCGGCCCTGTAGTCGGGATAAAAACCCGCTGCCGCAGCGAGCACCTCTCCTGCCCTGGCATCAAATGCGCTGTCCGAAACGGTTTTGTCGGCCGCCATGGTCATGATATCGCCCACTTCGGATGCCCACCTCAAGATTTCCGGGCCGTAGTAAAACCATTCGATGAAGAGGGAGCGGGCCTCCATGTAGGGCCTGAGGGCTTCAAAGTCTTTGGACAAATCGCCCACCACTGTGCCATACCCGTCCAACCCTTGTGAACGGATCTGCTTGGCCACATCGATCTGGGCACGGCGCTTTTCTGCAACGGCTCCAAAGTCGATCAGCCCTTCATTCTGACCGATCCACTTCTTCCAAGCATTGGCAATGCGGCTCTGTTTGGCGGCGTAGGCGATGCGGGTACCATCGTCTGCGCGCATGGCGGTGTTGATCACCTCTAAGCTCGCCGTGCGCATGCCAATCCTCGTGGGATTCAAGGTGTTGATCAGGTGGTCCACTTGAACCGCAGGTATGTAGCGCTCCGTGCGCCCAGGGAACCCAAAAATCATCGTGAAGTCGCCTTCCTCGATCCCATGCATGGATACAGGCAAATGGTGGGCTGGATCCAATGGAATGTTGTCTTCACTGGGCTCCGCTGGCGCTCCATCCGGGCCGCTGTAAATCCGAAAGAGCGAAAAATCTCCAGTATGACGGGGCCAGACCCAATTGTCGGTATCCCCTCCAAACTTGCCGATGGAGCTCGGCGGCGCCCCTACAAGACGGACATCTTTAAAGGTCCGCGTCACGATGAGAAACTGCTGGTTTCCGTAGAGAAAATCCCGCACCACCGCATCGTAATCGGTGCCCTCAGTGGCCTCCGTCACCAGGGCTTCGCGGCGGGCTTTTTCGGCCTCCTCGCCCTCTTCGCTGGCCGCTTGCAATTGCCCCGTCACGTCCTCGATGCGCACAATGAACATGGCCGTCAGTCCAGGATTGGTGAGCTCTTCCTCCTTTGACATGGCCCAAAAGCCATCCTTGAGGATGTCCCGCTCCAAGCTGCTATGAGATTGAATCTGACCGTAACCGCAATGGTGGTTGGTCAGAAGCAGGCCCTGGTCTGAAATCACGCTGGCCGTGCAGCCCCCTCCGAATTGAACGATGGCGTCCTTGAGTGAGCTCCGGTTGATGGAATAAATGTCCTCGGCGGTCAATTTGAGTCCCAGTTCCTGCATGTCTCCTTCAACGGCCTTGAGCAAGGCCGGAATCCACATGCCTTCAGTGGCTTGGACCGAAAAGCTGAGGACCAAAGCCAAAGCCACTACAGTCCCTTTGTGCCACACAGAGGCGGCCGTCTTCCAAATTGCAATCATGCCGGCAAATTAATGCCCGGTGCTCAGCCCTTGACACACCCGGTGGGTCAACCTTTCAATTCCAATCCTCCAAGGACCTGAGAACCTGATCTAAATCCCCATCGCCAAAGTCGAGGTGGGTGACCCATCGGACTTTGTCCGGGCCAAAGGCCGAACACAAAACGCCTGCCGTTTGCTGGGCCTCTACGAGCTCTGAAGCGGGCCTGCCCCCTTTCAATTGCGCGATCACAATGTTGGTTTCTACAGGCGCCACCTCCAACACCGAAGGGTGCGCTGACAGCAACGCTCCAATCCGAGAGGCCCGATCATGGTCGTCCTGCAACCGGTCGAAATGGTGTTCAATGGCATGCAAGCCCGCCGCAGCAAGGATGCCAACTTGTCGCATCCCTCCGCCCATGACCTTGCGGCTTCGGTGGGCTTCTTCAATGAAGTCACGCGGCCCCAACAAGACCGAACCCGCGGGTGTCCCAAGCCCTTTGGACAAGCAGAGCGAGATGCTGTCAAAAAGGGCGCCGTAACGCTTCCAATCTTCACCTGTTTTGCGCAGCGCATTCCAAGCACGGGCTCCATCGAGGTGGAAGGGCAAGCCCGCTGCGCGGCTCGCTGCGCTGCCTTCGGAAAGCATGTCCAGAGACTGAACGGCACCGCCTCCCTTGTTGACCGTGTCCTCCACGCATACGAGGCTGGTTCTGGCAAAGTGACTGTCCGCCGGGTTGATCTCCGCTTGGATCACCGATGCTGGCATGGCGCCATGGGGCTCATCTACAAGCCTGACGCTCGCTCCAGAATTCCGAGCGATGCCGCCGCCTTCATAGTTGTAGACGTGGCTCAATCGGTGACACAGCACTTCATCTCCTGGTGCAACATGCACGTTGATGGCGATCTGATTGGCCATGGTTCCCGAAGGACAAAACAGTCCTGCCTCATGACCGAACTGTGCGGCCAACTCTTCCTGCAGTCGGTTCACCGTTGGGTCTTCGGCGTAAACGTCGTCACCCGTAGGGGCCGACATCATCGCCTTCAACATGGCTTCTGTCGGTCTGGTGACCGTATCGCTCCTCAAATCAATCATAGGGTCTTGTGCTGCTGCTGAGGGCTCAATGGAGTTGGAGGCGGACGGACACCTCCGTGCCAGAGGCATGCCAGAGGTATTGTCCAGCGGGCAACCCCGCCGAAGGCACCTGAATCTTGACCGTTGCAGCCCCTGCTGGTTCTAGGCCGCTTTTGACCCTTCGGCCTGCTGCATCCCTCAATTCCCATGCTCCTCCCCATGCTTTTTCTGGCGTGTCCCACGCGATGGTCCAAGACGCTCCACCAGCCAGTGGATTGGGGAATACCCGGAGACCGTTTGATGTGGATTCCGCCTCACCCACACTGCTGGTGCAATCAAATACCGTGACGAAAATGGCATCGGCATGTCCGCATCCAAATGCGTTCGACGCCTGCACGGTAAAGGGATAAGTTCCCGGCCCCAAATCGGCACCGTTGACCACCACAAACTGATCTGAACTGCCATTGCTCCAGAGGTACTCCAGTCCAGGTGGCGCAGAGAGGACGAGTTGCTCGTCGTCACAAATGGTCGTGTCTGGACCGAGGCTGAATGTCAGCGCATCATCAGATGCCTCCAAAACAAAGGTCAGTTCTTGGGTGCACCCGTTGTCGTCCTCCATGGTGATCTGATAAGGGCCTTCTGCCAGTTCTGCGATCGATTCACCGGAGCCCACTTCGCCCAAATCACCGGTCCAAGTGATGCTGTAGGGCGCCGTGCCCCCTTCCACAGAAACGCTCGCGCTGCCATTGGACAATTCGGGGCAATCTGGCTGCACCACATCCAAGTCGATGAAAATGGGCTCAGGCTGCGTCAAGGTGACCGAATGCGTCAGGGCGGTTCCACAACTCGATACAATGACCGCGGAATAGGTTCCCGCGGCAAGTCCTGAGATCTGCTGCCCTTCGCCGGAGTATCCATTTGGACCAATCCAAGCTGCCGTGAAGTCAGAGCCCATCCCCAATGGGTTCAAAATGACCGTTCCGTTGGGGAGTTCTTCCTTGCCCAATGGACAGGACAAGCCCCCATTTGCGCTGGTGATGTCCTCGACTTGACTGTCGGTCTCAATGGTGATGCCGGCTGTTCCTCTGTCGTCTAACCATCCATCGACCTGAATGAGGTAAGTGGCTCCACTGTCCAAGCACCCTGTAGCCATGGTGCTGGCATAACCATTGCCGCCCCCGCAACCGCCTTGCATGTCGTCATTGGCACTGATCAAGGTGTAGGTATCAAAGTCTCCACAATCCTCCGCTTTCCACAAGGCCAACTGTGTGTCAAAATCTGTGGTGTCGTTGCAGGCTGAGATCCTGCAGTTTCCGGAAGTGGCCTCAAACGAAAGCCACGCCGAACCTGTCACCGCTGCTTCGCACCACCCCCCGTTGATTTGACAGGAATAGATTCCTTCAAAGTTGGGCGCCCCTGGTTCGCCGTAACCCGCAGTGCAACTGTCGTTGGACACCACCACGACTGGGCCATCCACCGCAATAGGTTCCGCACCACAAGGTGAATCGTATGCGGGCCCCGTCATGCTGAAAGGGTCAAAACTCCAAACATTTCCAAAGCCGGTACCGGCAAAACTGTGGTTGAGTACATCCCCGGCAAACACCTCAAAGAAGGTGCCTCCGTCCCCATAGCTGTCCACATGGTGCAGGGTCAACAATTCACCAGGAGTGCCACACAGGGTGTCCAGGATGAAGCTCGAGTTCGATGCATAATTGCCCACTGGAGCCTCGGGAATGCCTTCCCCATCACAACCCACATCAGCTGCGTTGCCCCCCCAGTACAGCGCGCTGTCTCCACAAAGCGCGCCTTCGGGACTCAATTCCCAATACATTTCATAGCCCCACGCATCCGTGTGAATGCGCATTTCGAAAGGACTTTGGCCATCTGGGCACCCTTGCGAGAACACACAAAATGGAGCAATGATGGCGAAGGTGCCCAACAATTTGTGAATGGCTGTCGATTTCATAGGGGCAAAATAAGACACACGGCACATGGCATTCCGTAGATTTGCGGCCCCATGCGCATTTTGCTGTCCCCTGCCAAGACTTTTAGGAATGGAGACATTCCGGTTGATGCCGGAGCGAGCCAACCCCTTTTCGCAGGCCACGCGTCGGAACTCATGTCGGCGCTGTCCCTTGAGTCAGAGCGCAAGCTCATGTCCACCATGGACATCAGCCCTGATCTGGCCCTTGAGACTTCCAAAAGGCACAACCAGTGGGGAGGCCCCTTCCACCCTGGCAATGCCCGAACAGCAGTGCATGCCTTTCACGGAGAAGTCTTCAGGGCGCTTGGAGCCGAGCGCTGGAATGCCAGCGACCTCGACCATGCGCAAGACCGTCTTCGGATTATTTCTGGATTGTATGGGTTGCTGCGCCCCTTGGACCTCATCCAAGAATACCGCCTTGAAATGGGTGGGAAATGGTCGCCGAAAGGCCATCAAAACCTCTACGATTACTGGGGAACATCCTTGGCAGAGAGCCTCGATCAGGAAAATGGCGCCGATGACATCGTCAACTTGGCCAGCCAAGAGTATTTCAAGGCCATAGATCATCCTGCGCTTTCGGGCAGGTTTATTCATGTCCAGTTCAAAGAAGAGCGCAACGGCGCCTACAAGATGATCGGGACCTACGCCAAAACAGCCCGTGGGCGGATGGCCAAATATTTGCTGCAACAGAAGATTGATACGCGCGCTGGAATTCAGGGATTCTCCGAAGACGGCTATGCGTTCAACCCCGAACTCAGTGGCAGCAATACTTTCATTTTCACCCGAAACAACAATTCAACCTCATGAAATTTAACCCGATTCACACGATGGCCCTCGCGGCCAGTTTGGTCTTGGCCCCTGTGGCTTGGACAGGCTGTGCCGTCAACGGTCAGAATACCCCAACCCCCAACATGGAAAACAACAACGACTCTTTGAGCTATGCACTGGGTGTGCTCTTTGCCACCAACGTACAAGGCCAAGGCATCACGGACTTTGTCCCCGCACAAATTGCGCAGGCTTTCTCAGACGTTCAGGCTGGCAATGCAGTCATGACACCGGAGCAGGCCAATGAGCTTGTGCGCAGCACAATGCAAGCCAAAGAAGCCAAAGCTGGAGATGCCAACCGCGAAGCTGGATTGGCATTCTTGGCAGAAAACAAGGGGAAGGACGGCGTTGTCGTCACAGACTCTGGCCTCCAATACCGCGTAGACCGCGAAGGAGATGGCCCAAGCCCCAGCGCAACAGACAAGGTCACCGTTCACTACCACGGCACCTTGATCGACGGCACCACGTTTGACAGCAGCTATGACCGTGGTCAACCTGCCACTTTCGGCTTGAACCAAGTGATTACAGGTTGGACAGAAGGACTCCAGACCATGAAGAAAGGCGGACAAACGACCTTTTACATCCCTTCTGAGTTGGCTTATGGTGCTCGGGCCACAGGCGACGTGATCGGCGCCAACTCCACTTTGGTCTTCAAGGTGGAGCTGCTTGAAGTCGAGCAGGCAGACTGATTTTACTGAAGATTTATTTCTAAAAGGCGGAATCTCCTATTGAAGGAGGTTCCGCCTTTTTTATTTGAGTATTAAACTGACATTATACTATGGTGACACCTCGCATGTAACTGTTTGAAAAACAACGACAAGACAGATTTCACATTCAAAATGAAACCTGAACTTGCAGAACGGAGTACGGGAGAAAGAACCTCCCTCCAATATGCGTTTCTACTTCCCTCTTCTTTTCATTGCTCTTCTGGCCAATACTTCATGGGCCCAGGGTGACCGCTGTCAATCCGATGCGCTGCAAGCAGCCCTCATGGAAGACAGCACCTATGCGCGCAGTTACTTCGCTTTTGAAGCGGCCTTGGCCGACATGTCCAGCAGCGCCATGCGTTCGAGCGACACCCATGTGCTGCCCGTAGTGGTGCACATCATGCACGCTGGAGCAGCACTCGGGACCGGGTCCAACGTCTCTGACAGTCAAGTCAACAGTGCCATTGATGCCCTCAATGCCGATTTCCGCGGCGAATTCGGCGGCGCTGACATCGACATTGAATTTGCTTTGGCGGTGCGCGATCCAGATGGAAACCCGACTACAGGGATTCTGCGCACCGATGTTTCTGAGGTGATCCCCAGCTTCTCCAGCACCGGCATGGTCACGACCAGCAACCTGGACCCCTCGGCAGAAATGAACGTCAAGAACCTCAGCCACTGGCCGGGGTCTGAATACATCAATGTGTGGGTGTTGCACAAGCTCAATGGCGGCACCTCCCCCCTCGGTTTTGCCTATTTGCCGCCAACTTCAGGGACCCATGATGGGATCGTGCTTCACCACCAAGTTTTTGGTATCGGAGAAGAATACGATTTGCTCAACAACTTTGATCTCAACCGCACTTTGTCTCATGAGATGGGCCATTACTTGAGTTTGTTGCACACTTTCAACAACACCAACGACTGCTCGGACGAAAACAACTGTTCGTCGCAGGGAGACCGGGTGTGTGACACCCCTCCTACCACGGGCTCCATTGGCTGCTCTGCCATGAGCTGCCCCGCCACAATGGTGGAGAATTTCATGGACTATTCCAACGACGACTGCATGGATTCCTTCACGGAGGGGCAGCGCACCCGAATGCGGGATGCCTTGGTCCTTCATCGGAATTCACTGTTGGACAGCGACGGGACGATTCCGGTCATGGCCACGGACATGGGACTGGCTTCCATTCAGGGCATTGCATCCACGGGTTGCGCTTCTTCCATCGCCCCTGAAGTGTTGATTCAAAACTTGGGTTCGAATGCCTTGAATTCAGCGACTTTACATTTCTCTTTAGACGGTGGAACCGTCAATGAGCAGCCGTGGACCGGCAACTTGGTGTCTGGCGCTTCGGAGCATGTCTCATTGCCCACATTGGCCGCCTCTGCCGGGGCTCACGACTTGAATGTTTGGCTCAGTGCACCCGACGACGGTTACGCCTTAAATGACACCCTGAACGTCTCATTTGAGGTGCTCTCCGGAGCGTTCGTCAACATGGAAATCCAGTTGGATGTGCTGCCTTTCGGCTTTGGCTGGAGCGTGGAGAACACCGACGACGGCACGGTCGTGATGTCTGGGACGAATTATGACAATGGCACTTTTGCTGGGGACTTCATTGAGGAGAGCCAATGTGCCACAAATGGATGCTACGAATTGACGGTGACCGACCTGTTTGGCAACGGCTTGCACTACCCACCCGGTGGTTGGTACGCTTTGACCGATGACGAGGGGAACGTCCTAGGTTCAGGTTCAGGGAACTTTGGTTCTAGCCAATCCCATGCTTTTTGCATCGATGGAGAAGGTGTACCGCCGTGTGAGGACCTCAACGCTAATGATATTTGTGACGTTGACGAAGATTTGACTGTCACGGACGTGCCTGGCTGCACCGATGCATCCAGTTGCACTTACGATCTCGCAGCCAACGTAGACGACGGCAGTTGCGAGTACCTCGACGCATTGGGCGACTGCGGTGGAGACTGCCCTGGTGATGCCGATGGAGACGACGTGTGTGACAATGCGGAAATCCCCGGGTGTATCGACCCAGAGGCATGCAATTACAATGGCGCTGCTACCGACGACGCCGGGAACTGCACTTATCCTCCTGTCAATTTTGACTGCGACGGAAACGTGACGGTGGCTGTTTACGGCTGCATGGAAGTCACAAGCTGCACCTATGATGCCGCAGCAAACACCGATGATGGCAGCTGCGAATACCTCGATGCCCTCGGTGATTGCGGTGGAGCATGCCCTTCAGACAACGATGGAGACGGGGTGTGCGACAATGCTGAAATCCCGGGCTGCACAGACGCAAGCGCCTGCAACTACGATGACGGTGCTACCGAAGAAAACGGCAACTGCACTTATGCTTCTGCTGGCTACGATTGTGACGGCAACGTGACCGTGGCAGTTTACGGCTGTACAGATGCGGCAAGCTGCACCTTTGACGCTGCAGCCAACACCGATGACGGCAGCTGCGAATACCTCGATGCCTTGGGCGACTGTGGCGGCGATTGCCCGGGTGACGCCGATGGTGACGGGGTGTGCGACAACGCTGAAATTCCGGGCTGCACAGACGCCAGCGCCTGCAACTACGATGACGGTGCTACAGAAGAAAACGGCAACTGCACTTATGCAACTGCTGGCTATGATTGTGATGGCAACGTGACCGTGGCGGTCTACGGCTGCACAGATGCGGTAAGCTGCACCTTTGACGCCGCAGCCAACACCGATGACGGCAGCTGCGAATACCTCGATGCCTTGGGCGACTGCGGTGGCGATTGCCCGGGTGATGCCGATGCCGACGGCGTGTGCGACAACGCTGAAATCGCGGGCTGCACAGACGGCAGCGCCTGCAACTTCGATGAAGAAGCCACAGATGAAGCGGGCAACTGCGAGTATGCGACCGAAGGCTATGATTGTGACGGCAACCTCCTCAATGTGGTCGAAGGCTGCACCGATGAGGCGAGCTGCACCTATGACGCGG
Organism: Flavobacteriales bacterium; assembly: GCA_022428285.1. Lineage (GTDB taxonomy): Bacteria > Bacteroidota > Bacteroidia > Flavobacteriales_D > Sanyastnellaceae > UBA8752. Next base: position 9,413 of record JAKMCX010000027.1, on the reverse strand, counting down.
CCGCAAACACCGACGATGGCAGTTGCGAATACCTCGATGCCTTGGGTGAATGTGGCGGCGATTGTGAAGCCGATACCGATGGCGACGGCATATGCGACACCGCGGAGATCTTGGGCTGTACGGACCCATTGGGCTGTAACTATGATTCAGAGGCCACCGAAGAAAATGGCGGTTGTGAATATGCTGAGGAGGGATTCGATTGCGATGGCAATCCACTCACCAACAGCATCGCTGAATGGGCGGAACAGGCGCAGGTATTGACCCCTTTCCCCAACCCTTCTTCTGCAGGCCAGAACACCCAAGTATTGGGACTCTCCAGCCAAGGACCTTGGACGGTGTCCATCTGGTCATCTGATGGCAAACTGATGGACCAACAACTGCTTTTGGCGGAACCGCATTTGCGCGGTTGGAGCGTTGAACTGTCTGCTCCCGAAAGGACCGGCCTCTATTTTGTGAGGGTGGCTTCAGCCGATCACGCGATGGTGATGCCCCGCACTGGACGCCTTATTGTCCGCTGATTTTTGCCCTACTGAAATGGAACAGCGTCGCGGTCTCTGGCCCCGGCGCTGTTCTGTTTTCCGGCCGCTTTTGGCGGTTGTCATGCCTGATGGCCCAAATGGAAACTAGGGAGTCTTGAGTTTGGACTGGATGCTCCAGAAGGTCCAGTAAAGTCAAAGCTGCGGTTGCACCAGACAACGCTTCCCAAACGTCCAAAGTATCGGCGGCGGATGACCACCCTTCCCCTCCAGATGCCAAGACCGAGTCCAAATATGTGTGTTCTACCCCTTGCACCCACTGCCACTTCCGACCTCGGTTGGTGGGCATGGAACAGCACCACAATGCAAAAGAGTCTGCTCCCAAACTGTCGGGTTCTTGCAGCATCAGTGCGTCTTCATCAAAGGGCTTTGAGACGGCAACAAAGGCTCCGCCCTCCCATTGAAGCTGTGCAGTGGGCTGCAACGCTTGCAATGCAACCTGTTCCAGCACAGACCTGCCCATGGGTGCGGGCTTACCGGCCTGTCCGCGCAACCTCTCCCAGCCCCGCAGATAAAAAGGGACACTCCAACTCAAGTGCTCCCGTAGTTTTTGGCCCTCGGGAGCTTGCGTTACCCACAATGACCTTGTCCCCACAATGCTTCCCGCGGTGGTCAAAGGGCATTGCATCGAATCCCCATAGACCTTCACATTGCCCCATTCCTGACCCGAGAGGGCGTCAGAAGGCATCCAATCTTGGGGAGCCCAAGTCGACATGGCCCAGCTCAATACGACCGCCTCTTCTGGCGTCAGCCACTCTACGTAATGCGCCTCGGCCTTGAATGGTGCCGAGAGACACAGGGCTGCGTAGGCCAATGCGGAAACCGCCCCAATGAGTCCCAACCACCCCAATGCCCTCATGATTCGGGGCTTTTAGGGTCAACCGGTGGGACTTCCAACACCTCTCCAATCACTGAATCACGCCGCTTGAAGACCACGACCGCCAGGTATTCAGAAAGCAGGCCCCAACCGTAAGAAGTCAGCTGAATTCTCGCAGCACGCGGTGCCAGCAAAGCGACCCGCCATTCACCTGTCTTGAAGAGCGCTTCCAAACTGAGCGAGATGTGCCAGACCGCATAAGGAACAACGGCCATGAGGGCGCCGAGCGCTCCCCACCCGCTTTTAAACCAGAAGGCATAAGCCAACAGGGGAATCAGCGACAGAACATAGCAGAGAAAAACGGTTGGCATCCAATGCAGCGGGCGAAGGCTCCCCGGAAAAAACCGCCGAATGTTGACCCTGGCCCTGCCGAAAAACTCGACCTGCTTCCGGAATTGACTGAAATCGGTTCGCCGCTTGTGAAACACGATGGCCTCTGGAATCAGCGCTGATTTTAGGCCATGGGCGATGAGGCGCATGGAGAACTCGATGTCTTCCCCCTTCACGGTGATCCGATAGCCCCCACTGACTTCCCAAGCCCGCCTAGAAATCCCCATGTTGAAAGACCGGGGTTGATAGGTACCGACCTGTTTCTTTCCTCCCCGAATGCCTCCTGTGGTCAAAAACGACGTCATGGAATGGCTGATGGCCTTCTGAATGGGCGTAAAAGAAGGGTGCGCTGCATCGGGACCTCCGAAAACGTCCACCTCAGGATGTCGGTCTAGGAATTCAGCCACATGCTCGAAGTAGGTTGCTGGGATCAAACAATCCGAGTCAAAGACCACCATCCATTCGCCTTTTGCCCGCTCAAAACCAAAGTTGCGCGTAAAGCCTTGGCGCTCATTTTCCTTCCAGAAATAATGAATGTCCAGCCGGTCCGAAAAGGAAGACACAATGTCTCGGGCGTCCTGGACGCTGCCGTCTTCGACCACAATAACCTCAAAATCTGTGACCGTTTGTAGGGTCAAGCTTTCGAGCAACTCCCGGATTTCATCCGGTCGGTTGTAAAGGGGCACGATAACGGAAAAACGCACGCCCGAAAGTAGCACCTCACAGCGGCCCGCGCACATGCCAAGACTGGCATCGGCTATATTGCCGGTGTGATCACCCAAGACGCCCCCATTCTCGGCCTTCTTCTGGCTTGTCTAGCCCTTGTATTCCACACGTCTAGGCTGCCCCGTTTCGCCAAGTTCTATGGCATTGTGCCCGCTTTGTTGATGGCCTACTTCCTGCCGGCCATTCTGAATTCAACGGGCATCATCGAAGCCGGTGAAGGAAGCAATTTATACTATGTGGCGAGCCGTTACTTGCTGCCTGCCAGTCTGATTATGTTCTGCCTTTCCATAGACGTGAAAGGCATCATCAATCTCGGCCCAAAGGCCTTGATCATGTTTTTTGCCGCCACTTTCGGCATTGTCATTGGAGGTCCAGCCGCACTGCTCTTGGTCGGTCAAATTCGGCCTGATGTTTTTGGGGGCGATGCTCCTGACGCCCTTTGGCGCGGCCTTTCCACCATTGCCGGCAGTTGGATTGGAGGTGGCGCAAACCAAACTGCACTCAAAGAAATTGCCCAAGCCCAGGACGATCAGTTCAGCGTGATGATCATTGTGGACGTTTTTGTCGCCAACCTTTGGATGCCTTTTCTGCTCATCGGTGCAGGCATGAGCGCTGTGATTGACAAAAGGCTCAAGGCCGATGCTTCAGCGGTTGACGAACTCAAAGCCAAGGTGGAAGCTTACCAAAGCAGCATAGCGAGAATCCCTACGTTCAATGACTTGATGGTCCTTTTGGGGGTCATTTTTGCGATGGTAGGGGTGGCGCATTTTATGGGAGGTGCCATCAGCAATGGCATGAGCGACTGGTATTCAGCGGCCTTGGCCGATAACCCTGACTCTCCTGCGCGCTTCCTGAGCTCATTGAAAAGCCCCTTCTTTTGGCTGGTCTTCCTCTCTACGGTTTTCGGTGTTGCACTCAGCTTCACCCCCATGCGCTCTTATGAAGGCGCGGGAGCCAGCAAGCTGGCGAGTGTGTTTTTGTACGTGTTGGTCGCCACCATCGGCGCCAAAATGGACATTGGCGAGCTCATCGCCTCATGGAACCAATACTGGCCTGTTTTGGTCATTGGATTGTTGTGGATGCTGGTCCACGTCACCATCCTTCTCCTTGTCGCCAAATTGATCCGCGCCCCGTTCTTTTTCGTAGCGGTAGGGAGTCAGGCCAATGTAGGCGGTGCCGCTAGCGCCCCCATTGTTGCCAGTGCGTTTAGTCCTGCCTTGGCTCCTGTTGGCGTGCTGCTTGCCGTTTTGGGCTACGCCGTTGGCACTGTTGGCGCCGTAGTATGCATGGAACTCATGCGCTATCTGAGTGCCGTTGGATGATGTAAATCGTTCTACGGCGGTCCAACTTATCCTTGGTGCGCACAATGAGTGCCTGCTGGTACAACAGCTCGTATTCAACGTTCACCTTTCGAATGGCTTGGGCCCTGCGTGCGCGTTTGGTCTCCTCGGAAAGGTCGTCTGTTAGAGCAAGCAGAGCATTGAGCTGTATGGTGTCCAAGCTGGATGCATCCAAATCCAAAAACTCCTGGGTCAAGGCAGACAAGCGGGCTTGACCCACCTCCGAATTCTGGATGCCGGTGGCTTTGTTGTCATCCTTCTCTATTGACGCCGTTTCTCCTGGAGCTCCAGTAGGCCTTGGCTTTTGCCTACTCTTGCCCAAGTAGAACCCTACCCCACCCAGCATCAACGCCAGGACCAAGGACCCCAACATATTTGAATTGTCATCGTTGCCATCCGATGCTGATGCTCGCCTGAAACTCACAGGTACGGCAAGCGGCATGGACATGCCCTCTGAATCTTCGAAAGCCTTGGCGATGTCCCAAGACCATTCCTGATTTTCGCTGGAGTTTTCAAAGATGTGACGCCGTGTCAAAATGCCGTTCTTGGTGGATGTATGACGGTAGGACGAAGGCAACCTCCGGTTTCTACCAGTTGATCCATTGAGTAAGGCTTCGTTGAGTGCATCGGACAGCACACAAGACATGTCCTCTTTTCGCAGAATTAAAGTCTTGTGTAAACCGACCCAAATGAAGAAGTCTTTGAGGTCAAAGGATTGCAATCTGGGAAAACTCAGATGGTTTGAAAACGCCGGATTCACCTGTCCTTTCAACTCCCAAGACCATCCGCCGTCCATGGGCATTGCGTAGACACCGCGAACCAACGCTCCGTCCTCGGATTCAAGGGCAGTCTCATCGATGGATATTATTCGGCCATTGTTGGCGTCCCAACAAGTGGACCTGTTATCGATGAAATCCGGTGCGAAGTCGGTATGCTGCAACTCCCATTCTCCTGTGGTAGCAACAAATTCAATCAATTGAGAGTGGTAGTTCCAGTATCCCTGTCCACCGACGGCATAACACCGTCCATTCCAAAAGAACTCTTTGGCACCGTTGTTGAATCCCAGATTGTGACTTTTGCTCAAATTGTGACCCGCTGAGTCAAATACAAGCCTCAAATCTTTTTCACGAATGAACATTGCGCCTTCACTCCCAGCAACCAATGACAACCAGCCTTGGTCAAAGACAGCGTTGCTCCAATAGGCTCCTGTGTCTTGCTTCACCATCCTCCACGCTTTTTGCACCGACTCAAGTTCGAACCAATCTTCTGGCTGCATCCTCAGCCATTTGTTTTGGGCCGAAGAAGCAAAACTGACCTGTACTAAAAGAAGAACCACCAGACACGTCCTCATATTGCGAATGAACACCCCACTCAAGCATATGTGCAAACACATTTAAGCCTACTGCGTTTCCACGCATATCACACGCTCGAACGCTACTTAAATCACACAATTTTCCACACATTCTCTCACGCCCCCCGGCATTTAATCGGAATGCGTTATAACACACCATGCACACTGCCTACCACTCCATTTACAAACACCCATTGCCGGAAAATCATCGGTTTCCTATGGCCAAGTACGAATTGTTGGCCGGTCAACTCAAAATGGAGGGCATTGTGGAGGACGAACGTTGGATTCAACCTGGTTCCATTGAACATGATTCCATACGCAGGGCGCACTCCAAATCTTACCTAGAGACACTTGAGAACGGAACCTGGAGCAAACAAGAAGAGAGGCGCTCCGGGTTTCCCTGGTCTCCGGAACTCATTGCCCGAGAAAAGACGATCATGGAAGGCACCAGACTGTGCGGACGTCGGGCAGCTCAAGGGGACGTTGCGTTGAATATTGCCGGTGGAACCCATCACGCTTGTAAAGCCCATGCCGAGGGGTTTTGCCTTTTAAATGACCTTGCCATTTCTGCATATGACCTCCTCTCGGCAGGCTTAGAGCGCATTTTGATAGTCGATTTAGATGTCCATCATGGCAACGGAACCGCAGACATCGTAGGAACCGACCCCCGGATTTTCACGTTTAGCATGCATGGCGCCAAAAACTATCCCCAAACAAAGCCACCAAGCACACTGGACATCGCCCTTCCCGACGGCACGGGAGATGCGGAATACTTGAGGTTACTCGAGGGCGCTTTGGACTCAATCTTCACCTCATTCGACCCTCAAGTAGCACTATATCAGTGCGGCGTAGACGTTCTTGCATCCGATAAACTGGGCAGGTTGTCCATGAGTATCAATGGATGCGCTCAGAGAGACCGCCTGGTGCTATCGGCATGCAAGCAATCTGACATCGGCGTGGCATGCGCCATGGGAGGCGGCTATTCTCAAGACATCAGCACCATCGTAAAAGCCCATGCCAATACGTTTAGGATTGCCAGGGATGTTTGGACCTAAAGTGCCTTTAAAACAAGTGACCTGTGATGTCCTTTTTGGCCTTTAGATAGTCCGCATTCTCGGCGGTTTCGGTCCCGATCACGGGGATGCGCTCTACCACATCCACACCAGCGGATTTTAACGCCTTTCCTTTCAATGGATTGTTGGTCAAGAGGCGAACAGACTTCACTTTGTAATGGGCCAGTATATCGACTGCATCCGTGTACTGGCGGTCATCTTCACCATGACCCATTGCAGCATTGGCCTCATACGTATTTAACCCCCCGTCTTGCAGGTTGTAGGCCCTCAGCTTCTCCACCAGACCGATGCCCCTGCCCTCCTGACGCAGATAAATGAGCATGCCTCCATGGCGCTTGAAATGGTCCAACGCATGGTGCAACTGTTCACCACAGTCACAGCGCTGGCTGGCGAATACGTCCCCCGTCATGCACTCACTGTGAATGCGCACATCCACTGGTGCACCCGATTCCAATGCCCCCTCTATTCCCCTGTGCAAGACTATGTGAGGAAACCGGTCGCCTTCAAGACCAAAAGCGCTGATCGAATAAGTCCCCCACGGGCTTGGGAGTCGACTGGTGACCAACAACATCATGCTGCAAAATTACATCACTCCGATGCGCCTTCGGCGTTTGGTGCACGAGAATGACAAAACGAAAAAGGGCCGCCCTACTGGGCAGCCCTTTCTCTAGATCATAGTTTTTGATTACTCGCTGCAGGTCTGGCCGAAGGCACCGAGAATGACCAAGAGGTCACCAACAGCTGTTGAGCCGTCGCCATCAATGTCCGTTGGGCAATCGCTTGCTCCTGAGAAGATGCAAGAACCGTCTTCAGAAGAAGCTGCGGCATCGTAGTTGTCTGCATCGGGGTAAGTACAACCGAACACCAATGGAGTGGCGCAAGAGCCATCATCCTCTCCAGCGAAAGGACTGAACTCAGCACTCAATGGGTCTGTACAACCTGCACAAGCTGTGCAGCTTCCGAAGCACACCACGTCGATGACCATGTTGGCACCAGCCACAGTGAACTCGCGGTTCAGGCCTCCTTGGCCATTGTCCACTCCACATTCAGCTTGAACAGCCTCTTGTCCTTCCCAAGCGTTGCCGTTGATGAAGATGTACTGGTATGAACCGTTGTTCAATTGAACGGTGTACTCGTACAGGTCAAGTCCAGGAGTCGACATTGGTGTGGTACCTGGATCCCATCCTTGGAATGCTCCGGCCACGTGAACCCCAGCTTCAGAAATTGCTGAAGTCGACATGTCCAAGCGAAGGGTGACTTCGTAAGAACAAGAGCCATCGTCAGCAATGGCTGTCTCATCATAGTTCAAAGCACCCTCATCCGTGCAACCGGTAGCCACATCACATGCGTAGCATGAATTCCAGCACACTACATCCAAACTGGCCGCACCAGTAACATCCATGGTGCGGTTTGTGAATCCGTCAATCGTGCTTGTGCAAGAAGTGCCCTCCGTGAAAATCTCCTGATCTGTCCAGCCGTCTACAGTGAACTTGTATTCAATGGTACCGACGGTGAGATTCACAGTGACCTCATAAACGTTGTCTGAGTTCTCATCTGTCATCTCAATGCAATTGCCACACCAGCCGGCAAAGTTGCCGTTCAGATTGACCATGCCGTAGGAACCAGCGTACTCATTCATATCGACAACAAAAGTGACGGGATACTCGCAAGAGCCATCGTCGGTCGTTGCCAGATCTGAGTAATTCACAGCTGTATTGTCGGTGCAGCCATTGACTTCGCCTCCACCTTCGCAATCAGCACAGCTGTTCCAGCACACCAAGTCTTGAGACTGATTTGAGAACAACTGCAAGACGCGGTTGGTAAATCCAAAGTTCTCTGTGACGCAAGCGCCAGCGCCAGCGAGGTTCTCTTCGGCACTCCAAGCATTGACGGTGTACTTGTACTCATAGAAATCCGTGGTCAACTGGATTGTTGTCGTGTAGATACCGTCCTCGTCTTCGTCCAGCATTGCATTGCAACCGCCGCACCAGCCGTTGAAGTTTCCATTCACAAAGACTGAATCTTCAGCTGCCAATGGATACTCGCTCATGTTGACACTAAACGTAACGTCGTACAAACAAGTGCCGTCATTGGCAGTGGCCGTATCGTCGTAGTTGGCAGCAGCTGAATCTGTGCAACCGGCTACATCTTCGGTTCCGATGCAAGCGAAGCAACTTCCCCAGCACACGGCATCCAACGCAATGGGATCTGATCCCGCAACATCCAAGTCGCGGTTCGTGAATCCGCCTTCTTTTACCACACATGGACCTACTGGGTCATCTCCAGGAGCCAGGTCTTCTTGGTCTGACCAAGAGTCAACCTGGTACTTGTAGCGGTAGTTCTCACCTGCTGGCAGGTTGATGGTGGTGGTCCAAATGCCATCCTCATCTTCATCTGTCATTTGGTTGCAATCGCCGCAGAACTCATTCCAAGTTCCGGAGACATTGACGAATCCAAATGAAGCTCCATAGTTGTTCATGTCGACATTGAAGGTCACTGCCAAGCTGTCAGCAGGGCCGCCGCCGCCGCCGCCATTGACGCAGGTACCGCACACGTCGAAGCACTGAACATCAAGAACGAGGTCAGCCTCTCCGAGGGCGAATCCACGGTTGCCATTGGCATCTCCTGGAACAAAGTCACACGCGGTGCCTCCAATGTTCTGCTCGTCGCCGCCCCATCCGTTGATCATGTACTTGAACTCATAACTACCAGGGACCAAATTGACCACACCAGTGTAGACATCATTGGTGCCATCATTTGTGAGGACGTTGTCGCATGGTCCGCACCAGCCATCGAATGAACCGGTAACGTAGATGGTCTCATCGCCTACCAAACCAGCGTCTGCCATGTCCACTTGGAACGTAACAGCGTAGGTAGTGGCAGGGGCATCACAAGATCCGTCTGTGGTGCATTGTCCAAAGCAGGTGCTCAGCGTAATGTCCGCATTCACCGGATCCAAAAGACGGTCGTTGAAGGGTCCATTGGCACAAGGGAGGCCAATCAGGTTCTCCTTTGCATTCCAATCGCCATTGTCGTTCGGGCTGTTCAAGTAAACATAATTGCCAGTGTAACCCTCGGGAACCGCTATGGTCACAGTCCAAATGCCGTCTTCATCAGCATCGGTCATGGGGTTGCCCTGTGCGCCACCGAAGTAGTCACCACCTCCGACGAACATGCCGT
>JAKMCX010000008.1 GCA_022428285.1 Flavobacteriales bacterium | reverse complement strand
ACACAGTCATCCACGTCATCGCAGATTCCATCTTGGTCTGCATCGGCCGTGCAATCTCCATTGCACACGCCTAGGGCGTCTTCCGTTCCCACGCAATCGTCGACATCATCGCAGATGCCGTCGCTGTCAGCATCGGCCGTGCAGCTTCCACCACAAACGTTCAGTGCGTCCAGTTGGTTGCCATTGCAATCGCAGTCGCCTGCGGGAATGCCAGGTCCGTTACAAACGCCGCATTCGTCCAGTGTTCCCACACAGTCGTCGACATCGTCACAGATGCCGTCGCTGTCAGCATCGGCCGTGCAGGCTCCACCACAAACGCCCAGGGCGTCGAGTTGGTTGCCATTGCAGTCGCAGTCTCCAGCAGGGATGCCCGGGCCATTGCAAACGCCGCATTCGTCCAGTGTTCCCACGCAGGTGTCCACATCGTCGCAAATGCCGTCGCTGTCGGCATCACCGGTGCAGCTGCCACCACAAACGCCCAGGGCGTCGAGTTGATTGCCATTGCAGTCACAATCGCCGGCAGGAATGCCGCTGCCTCCGCATACGCCGCACTCGTCGAGCTGGTTGCCATTGCAATCACAGTCACCAGCGGGAATGTCAGAGCACCCGCACTCGTAGATGGCACCGGGACCATCGCAGATCCCACAGGCGTCTTCAAACAGGCAAGACCCGTCATCTGTTGTGGCAGAAGGGTTGTAGTTACATGCTGAAATGTCCGTACATCCATCGACATTGGTGGGCTCAACACAAAAGCTGGTTACATCCGAAGTGGTGAATGAGGCTCCTGAAGCCACCACTTCACCAGCCGCAGAAAAGCTGTAGCTGCCGTTTCCGTATGTGCAACACATTCCATCTCCATAGCTGTCGTTGACAGTGAGCGTGTAGCAACCATAGCAAAGTTGCTCAGAAACGGTGATGGGGGTGTTGTTGTTGTTCGTGTACGGACCACCTGACATGACTGTGGCTCCAGAGGCATCCACCAAAGACCAGGTGGTTTCACTGCCGTAGTTATCTGGAGTTAGGTTCATGGTAAACGTCTGGGGGCCACCCGCGATGCATGAGTTGTCGTCAATGGTCGCATCTGCATTGTAATTGCAAGCGGTGGCGTCTGTGCATCCGTAGCAGCTGAAGTCGCATGACCCGTCATCGTTGAGGGCGTTGGAATCGAAGTTGCAGGCCGCATCGTCGGTGCAGCCGCAGCTGACTTCGCATGCGGGAGCACAGCCATTGGATTCCAGCAAACCTGCGCGGAATCCACCGGGCTGAAACAGCGCCAACATGCGGTCGGTCTGACCTTGGGTGAACAGGTTCATACACGCATCGTCGGAATAGTCCATGTAGTTCTGGACCATGTCGGTGGTGTTGCAAGCCACATTGCCCAAGGCGCATCCATAGTTTGGACCGTCTGAGTCAGGGGTGTCGTCTACAAAGTCAGAAGCTCCACATGCGCCATCACCCCAGATGTGGCGAAGGTTGAGCCAGTGACCCACCTCGTGGGTGGCGGTTCGTCCAAGGTCAAAGGGAGAGGTCGCTGTGCCGGTCGTTCCGGTGTACTGGTAACCGCAGACCACGCCATCGGTGCTGGCTGAACCACCAGGAAACTGAGCGTATCCGAGGATTCCACCTCCGATGTTGCACACCCAGAAGTTCAAGTATTCGTTGTAGGGCCAAGCATCTGAGCCGCCAGATGACGCGGATTTGACCGCGTCGTTTGTGCCAAATCCATTCACGGTGGTGGACACCCGAAGAATGCCGTCCGTTGGATTGCCTTGGGGGTCGAAGCTGGCTAGGCAGAATTCGATTTCCGTATCCGCGGCTTGCGGCCAAATGCCGTCCACGTCGGAATTCAACCGCCTGAAGTCGTCGTTGAGGACGTCGAGTTGGCTTTGGATCTGCTCGGCAGAGATGTTCTCGGTGGCGGTGCGGTACACCACGTGGAAGACCACGGGGATGGTGACCACGGCGTTTTGGTTGGCCGCCCGTTGCTGTGCCACGATCGGCGCCCATTGCGCAGTGTGCTGCTCAATGCGCTCGGTTTCAGTGGCGTATTTCTGCAGTCCCATCATTTGGACGTGCTTCTCGTGCGCAAAACAGCTGCGTTCAGTCGGGATTACAGTCTCTGCGTCGGTAGATGTAAAACTGGAGTTTTGAGCGACAAGTCCGAAAGGACCCAGACAAATACTGATCAGCGCGAGTGCAAAAGAGATACGGTTCATACTGTAGGTATATTCTCACAAATTACGCCGAAGCATGTTATTTCATGCGCGTAGTTAAAATTTTCAATTCATATTTTTTGTAATTGGATGTGAGGTGGTTACAGCGTTTCTATGGCTTCCACTAAGATTGACAATGCAGTCACCAGAATGTCAATTTGTGCGCAGATGTGCCGTGTTTATACCCAAAACATGTTCCAACGTATAATAGTAGTATAATATAGATAAAAACACCCCGACCGTGAAGTGGTGGTGTTGATAACGTTGAAAACCGCAGAGGTGCAGTAATTTTGGTCGGTTGAGCCAAACCTAATGCTGCACTGGACCGCCATTGTTGTCGCCCTTTTTTTCGGGGGGCATGTAGAGGAATTTTCCTCCGGCAATCCATGGCTCAAAGTGGAAATCTCGATGGCCGATGATGGGTTTATGTGCCCATTCCTCACCCCAATGTTCATCGGTATTTTGGAGGACAAAGGGGCAGATTGGGTGGTGTGCCGACCGCAGGAAAGTGAGATCGCTTTCTGCGTGCCGCTGGAGCTTGCCCAAAGCCAAGAAGGCTATACCGATTGGCTGGAAAAGTTGGGCTACCAACGGCATCAAGTCAGTTTCCATCAGTTCGACACGCTTTCGGTCCAACCCCAAGTGCCCACGCCATGAACAGGTTTGGTGCGTTCCTTTATTTGATGCTGCTGTTTTGTGCGGCACTCGAAAGCCAGGGGCAGGGGACACTGAATCAAACTTTTTTGAGGCGCTACAACCTCGATGCCATGCAAGGCGGGCTCGCCATTACAACGGCTACCGATGGCGGGTTTATCGCCACGGGTCAACATCAGAACAATGGAAGCGCTGGTGGTTGCGACGTTTTTGTCTACAAGGTGGATGCGTGTGGCAACAGAGAGTGGTTTAACCTCTATGGTGGCCCAGAATCTGAAGGAGGAAAGAGCATCGAGCCCACTGCTGATGGCGGCTACGTGATCGGTGGGTCTCGGGCGACATTGATTGGTGTTGACGCGTTTGGCAACAACATCACGGAAGACCAAGGATTCGTCATGAAGATCGCCGGTGACGGCTCCTTGCAGTGGTTCTCCTTCCTCACGGACCTGGCGTGGGTGTTTGATGTGCAACCCTTGTCCTCTGGATTCATCGCTGTAGGGCAGGCATCCGGTAGGCCCGTGTTGGTCAGAATGGACAATGCAGGTGGCATTGTATGGGCCAAGCGCTATCCGTCCTTGAGTGAAAATGCACTCTCGGTGGCGCCGCTTGATGATGGCGGATTCTTCTTCGTTTCCAATCAGCCTTTGAGTGGAAGAGACGTGGAAGTGGCCCGGGTGGATGCCCTCGGAAATCCAATGTGGATGAAGAGTTTTGGAGCTGGTTTTGATGCCAATGAGCACATTGCTTGGGGTTGCAATGCCCTGGTTCAAGAGGACGAAGGTGTGGCCTATGTCATGGGGCCCACCACCTCTGGTGGCATTGGTGGGGAAGACATCCTGTTGATGAAGTTGGACCTGCAGACGGGAGCGCCGCAATGGTCACGGTCCTATGGCAGCTTGGGCGATGATTTGGGCAGGGACCTCATTCCTGTACCCGGAGGCCTGGCATTGTTGGGGAGCAGCGATGGTTTTGGCGGTACCGTAGCGGACCACCCCAACGTGCTGAGCCAAAACATGGACGAGCAGGACATTCTGCTCACGAAATTGAACGCCTCGGGATTTGTGGATTGGGCCCAAACCTACGGGGGCAATGAGCGGGACAAAGCGGTGGGAGTGCGCTATGACAGCGAATTGGGTTACACCATCTCCGCCTACACCTCTTCGAGTGTATTCGGCAACGTAGGAGGCTCCATGGACCCTTTGTTCATCAGGGCAGATTTCGAAGGTGGGGTGGCCTGTCAAAACATCCCCGTGAATTTGGTCAGCTTGCCCGTCTCGGTCAGCTCTGGAGACCTCACCTCCTCTGAGAATTTCACAACTTCGGGATTCTCTGCTCCGGTAACGGTGTCGGCATTTGAGCCCGACGATGTCTATCAATGCCAAGAGTGTTTCAATCAACCTCAATTCGAGGTCAGTGGGTTGGATGTTTGCTTGGGCGATACCGTGGTCATCGTCAATACCACCCAGGTGGGATTGCGCTGCCAGCAATTGTGGGGTTTCTCGGGGGCGTTCGGGGGGGCTGAGCCCATTCCGGGCACCGATGACACCTTGAGGTTTGTCTTTGATCAGCCGGGAAGCCTCCAAGTCACCTTGTCGTCTCAGTGCAGTGGCTCTGAGGACTTTAGCGTAGAGGTTCATTGGCACGGCGTGGAGGCCGCTGCATACGCTCCGGCCACCTTTAGCGGATTTGAAGTGTCCTGTGCTGGAGCCTCCGACGGCACCATTACAGAGGCTGCAACAGACGGTTACACAGAAGGGGGAGGCTATGAATGGCAATGGCAAGGGGCCAACGGGGCTTCTGTCAACACCTCCGGTTTGCCAGTAGGCGGATACATGGGGGTCGTCACGGACATGCTCGGCTGCACCGATACCATTCAATTGGAGCTGTCCGCCCCCTCTGAGTTGAGTGTCTTGGCCACGGCAGTTTCAGATTTCAACGGTTACGCCGTGCGGTGCTCCGATTCTCAAGACGGAGCCGTGTCGTTGGATGCCAATGGCGGCATACCCAACTATGCGTTCCCTGCGGAATATGGGCTCGCCTCAAGCGACACCATTTCTGGATTGTCTGCTGGCGTCAATGTGTTCACTGTGGTCGATGCCAACGGCTGTATCGCCCAAGACACTGTGGTGTTGTCGGCGCCATCTCCGCCGTTTTTGTTGGTCGAATCAGAAGCCGACACCTGTTTGTCTGGAGAAGGAACACTGCGGGCCGACTTTGCGGTTGACGTGCCACCGGCATCGGTGATCTGGCCCGATGGCCTAGGGGTGCCGACGCCTTTGACCGCTTTTTCTGAGATGCAGTCGGGGGTGGAGACTGGCGTGTATGAAGTGGAGCTGTTGGATGGCAATGGTTGCCTCACAACCCTTGATGTGGAGGTGTCGGCGACTTATCCAGCTGAAGTCTCTTTCATTACCGGGCCAGCAGAAGTCTGTTTCCCTGGAGCTGACGTCGATTTTTTGGATTTGACAGCAGATGTCATTGGTTTCCGCCGTTGGGATTTTGGCGATGGGACCGCCGCGAGTTTCACTGGTGAATCCGAGGAGGCGGCCCACAGCTATTTGTCCGCGGGCAGCTTTGAGGTGGAGTTGTCGGTTGTCAACGGTGAAGGCTGTTATTCCTCTGCCACAGAGGTGGTCGAAGTCACCGATGGCATGTCGGTCTACGTGCCCACCGCCTTCACGCCAGACAACGACGGTCTCAATGATGGGTTCGGTCCAGTCATGAATGGCGTAGCGTCATTTCACATGTGGATCTATGACCGCTGGGGCCACCCCGTCTTCGAAACCCAAGATGAAGATTGGTGGTGGAACGGCAGTCCGAAAAATGAAGGGCGTTCTCACAAGACGGAGATTTACTCATGGCGCATTGAAGCCGAAGGCACCTGCAATGCCTTTGAGGTCCTCCAGGGTACAGTCGTCGTGCTGCGCTGAACCTGGTTTGTTGTTGATGGCAATGGAAATGCGGCCAACAGCCGCGGTCATTGAACGCAAAAAGTGTCCTACCGCTCAACAGCGGGCATCCCTCAAACCTTTCTAGATCTGGCGCCAGCCGGAACCGGAGTGTTGCCCGCGCTGGAGGTTGTCCAGCGCGGGCAGGTCATTTACCGGTGAGGCCATCCTGGCTTTTGGCCATGTAAGAGCGGCGCGCCTTCCGGCCGCCTCGCCTTTGGCCCTTGGGTCAAGGGCAGGGTTCCCCAAAGGAGGACAGCATGATCAGGATGTCAGTAACACCTGTAATGCCGTCGCCATCGAGGTCACCGACGCACACTCCGGCGCATCCAAAGTTGCCCAAAGAGACCAGCACGTCGCTGACTGTAATGATGTTGTCTCCATCGAAATCACCAGGACACAGGGGTGCGTATTCGCAAGAACCGTCGTTGTCTGTGGCGTTTGGATCGTAGTTCTCAGCGTCAGGATCGGTGCATCCTGGAACCTCTTCATCGTCGCACACGCCGTCTTCATCCACATCAGCAGTACAATCTCCACCGCATACGCCGAGGGCGTCATCGAACAGGCAAGAGCCATTATCGAGGGTGGCAGTGGCGTCGTAGTTACAGGCGGTGGAATCGGTGCAACCAGGAATGTCGGGGTTGCCTCCATCTGGACACACGTCGTTCAAGGTCCAGGTGGCAGCATAGGTCACTGCACTGCTGGAATTGTATCCGTTGTACAGAGAAAAGCTCCATGTGCCACTTCCACCAAGAGCGGTGCCGCTCAAGTCGACCGTGGCTGTGTAGGTGCCACTGGCTGTTGTGTTCCAGTCGGAGGGCCAGATGGTCTGGTAATTTCCAATGCTGTTGCAGCCTGCGGGCGAATCGTTGTATCCCCCAAAGGAGACACAGGTGCCATTGGGGTCTGTGATCGTAAAGGCCATGTCAGCGGGCCAGCTGCCTCCAGCTCCAGTGAAGTCAAGTGAGATTTCAAAGGTGGAAGGCGAGGGGTTGCCGGTAGCACTGAACAAAAGCGGATCGCTGAATTGTGAGCCGCTCAAGGTCGCGGTCTGCGCCCCATCCAGTGCGCAGTCACAACCGAAATTCGGATCGGGAGCGATGCATGACCCATCGTCAATGGTCGCAGAGGCGTCGTAGTTACAGGCGTTGGCGTCCGTGCAACCATAGCAGCCAAAGTCGCAGGTGCCGTCATCGTTCAACGCGTTGGCGTCGTAGTTACAAGCTGTAGCATCGGTGCAGCCGCACGACACCTCGCAAGGGGGCGTGATGTTGGGACGCAAGACATAGAGGCCCTCCTCGATGTGGCTGACGATGACGTTGCCTGAACCGAAGTAAGGGTAGTTGCTCCAAGTGCCGTTGAATTGGGCTGAGTTGCTCGAAGGGTACACGTCAAAGAAGGCGACTTCTTCGAGCTCGCCCTGGGCGATGTTGGCCAAATCCAAAATGCGCAATCCAGCGCGGTAGTTAGATTGGTAAACCAGCCCCTCATGGGTGTACAGGTTGTGGTCGATGGCCGGAGTGGAACCCACATGGGTGCCGATCAGGCTCACGTTGTTGAGGTCCTGAACATCGAAGATGTAAGTCCGGGTATTCACGCTGCCTTCGTCGAGCTCATCGTTCACAAGCAAGTACTTGTGGTCTTCGGTGAGCCAACCTTGGTGGGTGTACGCCGAAGTGCTGTAGCCTGTGGCGCTGATCAAATTGGGGTCTGTCGCATCGGTGACGTCCACAATGGTGACCGTGTTTTCGTTGAAACAGAATGCAATTTCACTTCCGGCATATTGAGCGTCCGGACCGATGTAGTTCACGATTTGAGCATCATGGGAATAACCGTCTTCGGCAAAGCTTCCAATCAAGGTGGGGCTGAGGGGATTGCTGATGTCGATGATGTTGAGGCCGCCAGAGAACGTTCCAGCGCCGATGGGGTAAGCCCTTCCGGACTCCTCATTGATGGCGATGTTGTGGCAATTCCCGAATCCACCGTAGTGCGCGTCAGAACTGAACGTTGCTGGAGGGTTCGCCACATTTCGAAGTTTGGTCAAATCAAACACCTGCATGCCGTGGCCGCTGGCTTCGGATACGATGAAGGCATGGTCCGCGTAGACTTTGATGTCGCGCCAAGAAGAGGACACTGTATGCGTGGGGAGTTCTCCCAAGAAAACAGGGTTGTTGGGGTCCGTGATGTCCACAAATGCCGTTCCAGTGGTCTTGCCCAGGAGGGCGTATTCTTTGCCGTCGAGTGGGTCGGTCCAGCCCCAGATGTCGTTCATTTCGCCCCCGCCTACTGCGGCGATATTGAGGTGGGACATCAGGTCCACTTGATCGCAGGGGTAAATGCCTGCAAAACCGTTGACGCAAGGCTCAGAGGGAGGGGTAGAAGGGTCGCAAATTCCATCGCCATCCACGTCGAATTGACAACCGCCGTTGCACACGCCCAGGGCATCGGTCTGGCCCACACAGTCGTCTTCGTTGTCGCAGATTCCATCACCATCGAGGTCGGCTGCGCAAGCTCCACCGCACACGCCAATGGCGTCTGCTTGGTTTCCATTGCAGTCGCAATCCCCAGGGGGCGTGTCGCTGCAGCCGCATTCCAACACGGCTCCTGGACCTCCGCAAACACCGCAGGCATCGTCGACGGTACAGGAACCATCGTCCACCTCTGCCGTGTTGTCATAATTGCAGGCCGAAGGATCCGTGCAGCCTTCGAGGGTGGACGGTTCCACACAGAAATTGGTAGACTCTGAATTGACAAAGCTGCCCCCGGAGGCTTGGACTTCGCCATTGACCGAGAAGGAGTAGCTGCCATCGCCAAAGCCGCAACAGAGGCCATCACCGAAACTGTCGCTGACAGTGAGGGTAAAGCACCCTGAGTTGGCACACACCAATTCGCTCGATGTGTAGGTCGTCCCACCTGAGCTGTAGGGGCCTCCTGACATGACGACATCTCCTGTGGCATCATTGACCACAGACCAGGACGTTTCTGCTGGATAGTTGTCTGTATTGACGGTCATCTCAAAGGTCTGTGGCGTTCCAGACACACAAGAATTGTCGTCGATGGTGGCGTCGGCGTCGTAGTTGCAGGCATTGGAGTCCGTGCATCCGTAGCAGCTAAAGTCACAAGTGCCGTCGTCGTTCAATGCGTTGGCGTCGAAGTTGCAGGCAGCATCGTCGGTGCATCCACAGGAGACTTCGCAGGGTGGGGCGCATCCCTCGGAGTTCAACAGGCTGGCGCGGTCACCTCCCGGTTGGAACAGCGCTTGCATTCGAACGGCTTGTCCGGCAGTGAAGAGGTTCATGCAAGCGTCTTGCGAATAGTCCATATAATTCTGAACCATGTCCACGGATCCGCAACTCTCGTGTCCGGTGGCACAATTGAAGTTGGATGCGTCAGATTCCGGAGTGTCCGAAACACCATCGTCTACACCGCAGCCTCCATCGCCCCAAATGTGACGCAAGTCAAGCCAGTGGCCCACCTCGTGGGTGCCGGTCCGTCCAAGGTTGTAGATGCCAGCACCGGGACCGTTGTTGCCTACATAAGGGTAGCCGCATACCACGCCGTCGGTAGCAGCTGCGCCACCGGGGAACTGCGCGTATCCGAGCAGTCCGCCCCCCAAATTGCACACCCAAAAGTTCAGGTAGTCAGAAGCGGGCCATGCATCCGATCCACCTTGGGCGGAGAATTTCATGGCGTTGTCAGATCCAAAACTCGAGACGGTGGTGGGCACCCGCAAAATGCCATTGGTCGGGGCGCCGTCTGGGTCAAAGGAAGCGAGGCAGAACTCGATTTCGGTATCCGCAGCTTGGGGCCAAGTGCCATCGGCATCGCTGTTGAGCCGGCGAAAGTCATCATTCAATGTTTGGAGTTGCTCCAATATCTCGCTGTCAGCGATGTTCTCGGTGCTGTTGGCATAGAGGACGTGGAACACGATAGGGATGGTGATCACCACACTTTGTCCCGCTGCCCGCTGCTGTTCAACCACAGGTGCCCAAATCTCGCGGTGGTTGTCGATGCGCTCACGCGCTGCGGCGTATTTCTGCAGGCCCATCATTTCGATGTGCATTTCGTGGGCGGCACAGGTCCGGGGTTGCGTCGCTGATGTGGCGGCGTCCGAAGAGGACAAGGCATTCAACTGGGCTCCTGACGTCAAAGTCAGAACGCAAAAGAGAAGGGAAAGAAGCTGCTTCATGGTGGCGATTCGGTGGTCCAGATGCAATGGTTGGTATACTTAACAATTTACGAGCTTCATCGGGGGAGGACACGATTTGCGCGATGAGATTTGTCATCGTTTGAATTCAAGAATGGCCCATGCCACCTGAGATTGGGTTTGTTGTGAGGAATTGACCTCTAAAGCCTCGTTTAGGCGGTTTGAGCGCATGAGGAATGATTGAACTTCGCACCCGCACTTCAGTTTATCCTGCGGACCACCACGATCACCATTGAACCATGATGAAAAACGCATTGAGGGCCCTCGCGGGCATGGCCATTTTGGCCGCCGGAATTTTTGTGATGAACGGTTTGATTGGCATGAAGGAAACGCCTCCTGTAAAGCCCCGTCCGGCCACTGCCCGCGCCGTCAAAGTCATTTCTGCTCAGCCCGACACCTTGGTGCCATCCTTGGGCATTGAAGGCCGCGTGCAGGCTTTGAACCGCATGACGGTGCTGTCCGAGGTGAGCGGAAGGCTGCCGGTTGGAGGGAAGGAATTCCGCGAAGGCGTCACGTACTCCAGGGGGGAGGTGATGATGCGGCTCGACGATTCGGAGCAACAGGCCAACCTCGTGGCACAACGCAGCCAATGGCTCCAGCTGTTGGCAGGGTCGTTGGCTGACATCCAGTTGGATTTCCCGAGCAGGGCCGAGGAATGGTCACAGTATGTCCGACAGCTTCAGGTGGAACAGCTGTTGCCGACATTGCCCGAGCCAGAATCGGACCGCGAACGCCTCTATTTGACAGGGCGCGGCATTGTATCCGGTTACCACACCATCCGCGCCACAGAAGAACGCTTGGACAAGTTCACCGTCCGTGCACCCTTCTCGGGAACCGTGACTTCGACCTCGGTTCAGCCGGGCTCCATGGTGCGGGCGGGGCAACCGCTGGGCACCTTGGTGGAGACAGAGACCTTTGAAGTCAAGTCGGCGGTGCATGCGCGCCATTTGGATTTGCTCCAAGAGGGGCATTCGGTCACCTTGGCCCAAGAAGGCGGCGGCACCGTGGCCACCGGCCAGGTCTCCCGCATTTCGGGCAATGTGGATGTGGCCACCCAATCGGCCAGTGTGTACTGCGAAGTCCGGGCAGAAGAAGGGCACACCCTGCGCGATGGGCGCTTTCTGAGCGGCACCATTTCCTTGGGGCCCATGGCCGGCGTTTTGAGCTTGGACGATCAATTGATCGAAGGGGGCGAGCAAGCCGCTGTTTTTGCCGTTCGCGATGGGAAGTTGGAACTGGTGCCGATTCAAGTCGTTCACAGGGATGGCGGACGGGCATTGGTGACGGGTGTGACGCCCGGAACGCCCCTGTTGGCGGAGCCCACATCGGGTGCCCATGAAGGCATGCTCGTGGAAGTGGTCAATCTCTAAGCCGTTTCGGAACCATGCGCAGCCTGATTCAACTTTTTGTCAAGTACAACCTCCTTGGTGACCTGCTCGTCTTTGCCCTGCTTGCGGCAGGCTGGGTAGGCATGGGTGGGATGGAGAGCAATTTCTTTCCCGTTACTGAATCCAAAACCATCCAAATCCAAGCCGTTTATCCCGGCGCCTCACCTACGGAGATCGAGGAAGGCATCGTGGCCAAAATCGAGGAGAACCTGCAGGGCATTGCGGGGCTGGATCAGGTCAAGTCGGTCTGTTCCGAAAATGTCGGCAGCATCACCGTGTCGGTGCTCGATGCCAACCAGACGGACAAGGTGCTTCAAGACGTGAAAAATGCGGTCGACCGCATCGCGTCGTTCCCGGTGGGCATGGAACCTCCCATCGTTTTCAAACAAGAAGCGATAGGGGTGGCGATCACCTTTGCCCTCACCGGAGTGGATGACCTGCGTGCCCTCAAAACGGAAGGCCGCCGGATTGAGCAAGATTTGCGCGCCTTGGACGGCATCAGCCAGGTGTCCCTGAGTGGATTCCCTGGAGAGGAAATCGAAGTGGCCCTCAGGGCGGAGCGGTTGACCGAGCTCAACTTGACCATCGCCGAAATCGGGGCCGCCATTCGCGCCGCCAACATCGAGACCACAGGGGGACGGCTCAAGACCGACCGGGAGGAGCTGATCCTGCGCGGTCGTTTTCGTGGGTACGATGCGCAGGCCATCGGAGACATCGTGTTGCGCGCCAATGCCGAGGGGGGATATGTCCGCCTTTCGGATGTGGCCGATGTCCGAGACCGCTGGGCAGACAACGACCCTTCGCGCAGTTGGTTCAATGGACTGCCTGCAGTGGTGGTCACGGTCAACAACCTCACGACGGAGAGCATCCTCGATGTGACGGCGCTGGTGAGGTCCTACATCGAATCGTACAATGCCCAAGCCGATGAGGTGGGGACAGGGGTGCGCATCGATGTGATCCGGGACAGCTCTGTCGTGCTCAACCAGCGGATTGATTTGCTGGTCAACAACGGGGTGGTCGGGTTCTTGCTCGTCATCATTCTGTTGGCCCTGTTTCTCAACATTCGCTTGGCTTTCTGGGTCGCTTTGGCCATTCCCGTTTCGTTTGCGGGCATGTTCATTTTCGCAGGCATGGTGGGCGTGACCATCAATGTGATCAGCCTGTTTGGCATGATCCTGGTCATTGGAATTCTCGTGGACGATGGCATCGTCATCGCCGAGAACATTTACCGGCATTACGAGATGGGTAAGGGCCGCATGGAGGCGACCATCGAAGGCACCATGGAAGTGCTGCCCGCGGTATTTGCAGCCATCATCACGACCATGGTGGCCTTTGCATCCTTCTTCTTCATCGAGGGTCAATTGGGCGACTTTTTCCGGGACATGGCGGCGGTGATCATGCTCACGCTGCTCTTTAGTTTGGTCGAGGGAGCACTGATCCTTCCGGCCCACGTTGGGCACAGCAAAGCGCTCCGCCGGGACTTCAAGCCCAATGCGGTCGAGAGGGGCATGCGGGGTGTCATGGACTTCCTCAGGTTCAAACTCTACGCCCCTGTGCTCAGGTTCTCCTTGGCACAGCCTTGGGTGGCTTTTAGTACCATCGTCGCCTTGTTCTTGATCACGGTGCCCGGACTCATTGGCAGCGGTTTGGTCAAGACCACGTTTTTTCCATTCATCGAAGGCGACAATCTGACGGTCAACCTTTCTATGGTCAGCGGCACCCGTGAAGGGGTCACACAGGCCGAACTCGACCGCATGGAAACGGTGGTGTGGGAGGTCAATGATGCGCTCAAAGCCGAGAGGGCAGATGGGCGCGATATGGTGTTGGCCGTGGACAAGAGCATCGGCCCCAATGCGCACACAGGAGCGCTCAGGGTGCAGTTGCTCGATGGGGAGAGCCGCAACATGCGTTCCATGGACATCAGTGCCATGATTCGGGAGCGGGTGGGCACTGTATATGGTGCAGAAAACCTCAGTTTCGCCGCGTTCTCTCCTTTCGGAAGGCCGGTGTCGGTGTCGCTGCTGGGCAACAACCTGGCAGACCTCAATGCCGCCACCGCGGAACTCAAGATGGCCATGTTGCAGCGCGAAGATTTGAAGGACGTGACCGACAACAACCAAAAGGGCCTCAAAGAGCTGGAGATTCAGCCGCTGCCTCGGGCGTTTCAGCTTGGGCTGACGCGTGCAGCCATCATGTCTCAAGTGCGCGAGGGTTTCTTTGGAAGTGAGGTCCAACGACTCCAGCGCGGGCGGGACGAGGTGCGGGTTTGGGTGCGCCTCGACGAGCGGGACCGCGGATCGATAGCCGATTTGCAGCGTTACAGAATCCGGACGGCCGACAGCGGTCTCATCCCACTCGAAGAATTGGCCAACGTGAGCTTGGTCAGCGGAATCACCTCCATCAACCGGCTCTACGGCGCCAGAGAGGTGCAGGTCAGCGCCGATTTGGCAGGGCCCGATGTGAGTGCTTCCGATGCCAACGCCGACATCAAGGCCAACGTGGTGCCGGGCATTTTGGCCCAATACCCTTCGATCCGGGCGAGCTACGAAGGGCAGAACCGCGAGCAGGCGAAATCACAAAACAGCATCGCAGCGGTCATGCCGTTGATTTTTGCCCTGATGCTGTTCGTGGTCATCCTCGCATTCCGGTCGCCCCTTCAGGCTTTTGCGGTGTTTGCATTGATCCCATTTGGCCTCGTAGGCATCAGTTTGGGGCACTGGTTTCTCGGGGCCCAGATCAGCTTGTTTAGCATCCTCGGGCTGATCGCCTTGATCGGGATTTTGGTCAACGACGCCCTCGTTTTTGTGGCGGCATTCAACAGCAATATGAAGGCCGGACAAGACCTGCATACCGCCATTTGGGAGGCGGGGATGAGCCGTTTCCGTCCCATTTTGCTCACCTCCATCACCACGGTCGCGGGCTTGACGCCGTTGATGCTCAACAAGAGCTTTCAGGCCCAATTCCTGATTCCCATGGCCATTTCTGTGGCCTTTGGTTTGTTGTTCGTCACGGTCATTATTTTGATTTTGCTGCCCGTTTTCTTGCTGTGGATCAATCCATTGCACCGGTCGTGGGTGTGGGTCAAGCAAGGCGATTGGCTGTCCAGAGAAGCGGCTGAGCCCGCCTTGAGAGAGGAGGCTGGGCTGGACGTCATGGACGGTGTTGAGGCGCCAAAAGAGGGCCCGAAAGGCACGTCAGGTCCTGGCGGTGGAGCGCTGGCAGGATCGTTGGGAGCCATTCTTTTGGTGTGTTTGACATCGCTCGGTAGCGCTGCTCAGGCGCAGGACAGCACGCCCTCACCGCTCTCGCGAGAAGGTGCCGTTTCCTTGGCTTTGGAGCGCCATTATGGCGTCCGCGTGGCCCGCCGCAATGTGGAGTTGGCGCAAGTGGGCGACGATTGGGGCGCAGCGGGGGCGTTGCCCCAGGTGGGGGTCAGTGTGGCGACCGGGAGTTCGGTCAACGACCAGACCGACAACCCCAGCACTTTTTTGCCCATCGCCACGCAGTCCCAATCCTTGGCGCCGGGAGCGCAGATGCAGTGGACGCTGTTTGATGGCATGGGGATGTTTGCCGCAAAAGACCGCTTGGGACTTGTGACGCTGCAAGCCGAGGGCAACGTGGAATTGCTGGTAGAATCAACGGTGCAGGCCGTGATGAACGCCTACGATGCGGTGTTGGTCCAAGACCAGAGCGCGGAAGTTTTGAGGGCGGCATTGGACCTGACCCGCGACCGCTTGGCCCGCATCGATGCCGAGACCCAAATCGGCACCAAAGGCACATTTGACCGCCTCCAATTCGAGAATGCTTTGCTGAGCGACAGCACAGCGCTGTTGCGTCAGCAATCCGCGGTTCGCGCTGCCCGCAGGAACCTCAATTTGTTGCTCGTCCAGCCCGAAGAGCAGCCTTGGACGCTGACTTCTGCGCTTTACGCGCCCAGTGCCGAGGGCGACATTGCCGCCCTGCAGGAGGAGATGGCATCCCAAAATCAAACACTGCGCAATGCCGTGCTTTCGCAGGAGCTGGCCGCCGTAGGGGTGCGTCAAGCGCGTTCACGGCTTTACCCCGTTGTGGGCCTCACGGCCAATTGGGGCAACAACCGCGGGCGGTCCGGGACCAATTCGTTGATTCCCGATTCGGCCTTCTTCAATCCTTACCGCAACGGTGACGTGTCCACCAATGTGACCAATTACGGTGCCTCCTTGACGCTCAACTTCAACCTGTTCAATGGTGGGGCCACCCGGCGCGCCATACAGCAGGCGGAGATCCAAGTTGAAATGGCGGGCTTGGAGCGGGACCGCATTGAAGCAGAAGGACGGTCGGCGCTGGCGCAAGCCTGGGACCGCCGCTTGACCGCTGCCGCCATCCACAACATGGCGTCACAGCGGACCAAAAACGCGCGATTGGCGGCCGAAATTGGAGCGGGTCGTTACCGCGATGGTGCGCTCAATGCCATCGATTTCCGTGCCCTCGACGTGGCCGTATTGCAGGCCGAAGCCGCGGAGTTGGCTGCACAACAAGAATGGGGTGCAGCCCATTGGGAGGTCATGCGCCTCA
>JAKMCX010000214.1 GCA_022428285.1 Flavobacteriales bacterium | reverse complement strand
GCGGGATTCGCAGCGGGTCTCCAACCCCAAAAGACCCTGAGCTCACCTTCCATCAGCCAGATCACGGACCAAGTGAGCAATGCCGGTGCCGCCAATCCCAGCAAGACCGCCACGGACTCTTCTTCGCCTGGCCGCCTCACAAAAAGCAGCGACATGAGCAAAGAGGGCAACAGCGGCCACAAAGCAGCATCGATCAATACCCCTGCACACCACCACATTCCAATGAACATAAAAGTGCCAGGTCGCTGGTCTCCATCGCGCAAGGACATCACGTGCCGCATGCCCTGTAGGAAGCAGGGAAAGGCCCACCAAGTCCAGTCCGATACCACGCCAATCATAGGTGTGGCCAGCAGCACCCAAACCCAACTGGGGATGCTTCCTGGCCGCGTGCGCATGCCCGAATCCGCATGGATTCGATGGATCAGCCAGGCTGCAACACAGACTGCCCCTAACGCGGGCCATGAAGACAATTCTACGAGGTTCAAGGCCCACGATCCGAGGAACAAAACCACCCCAGAGAAGGGCACGAATGCCCAAGCAACAGGTTGATTCGAATTCAGAATGCTCAGCATACCGAAAGGTGCCTATTTTTGCGACAGCAAACCGCACCCATGAACCTCCAGGAGCTCCTTACCCCCGTGGCCAAGTTCGTCGAATGGTCTTTCGAAACGCTGCTGATTCCCGTCAGCAACCCCTTCAATACGGCCGTGGTGGTGCTCATTGTGAGTGGCATTGCAATGTGGCTGCGCAAGCAGGGGAAATTCACTGCTGAGGCCCGCCGAAACGGCGGCATCATCTGAAGTCCGACTTCTTGGATCACGCCACCGTTCCGATATCGGAACGGAAGGTCTTGCCTTTAAACTCAACGGCTTGTGCCAGTGCGTGGGCTTTTTCCGCTGCCTGTTTCACGTCTGCGCCTGTTCCCACACACGCCATGACCCGTCCGCCTGCGGTAACCACATCTCCGTCGACCTTGGCTGTACCGGCGTGAACGATGTGCTGGTCTTTTCCGATTGTTTTGGCTTCCGGAAGCACTATGCGCTCTCCCTTTTTGTAGTCCCCAGGATAGCCTTCGCTTGCCAAAATGACGGCTGCAGCGGCTTTTGGAGACAGTGAAACATCGATTTCTGAGAGCAGGCCATTGGCCAAACCATCCATCAGATGTAGCAGGTCTGTTTCGAGCAAGGGCAGGACAATTTGGGTTTCAGGATCGCCCAGACGACAGTTGTATTCGATGACGTAAGGGTCTCCTTGCACCTTCATCAAGCCGAAGAACAGGAAACCCTGGTATGGAATGCTGTCGCGCTGCAGCCCTCTGATGGTGGGGATCACCACTTGGTTCTTCACCTTTTCCATGAACTCTGGAGTCACGTGGGGAACCGGACTGATCGCGCCCATCCCGCCCGTGTTGGGGCCAGTATTGTCCTCGCCGATGCGCTTGTAATCCATCGCCGGCGAGAGCAAACGCCAGGCATTGCCATCGGTCACGATAAACATGGAGACTTCCACGCCTTTGAGAAACTCTTCAATGACGATTTCCCGGCCTGCACTGCCAAAAGATTCACCTCGGATCATGGAGCGCACGGCGGCCTCGGCCTCGGCGAGAACCTCTGTGACGATGACCCCTTTTCCGGCAGCGAGCCCACTGGCTTTGACCACATAGGGCGCCTTCATCTTCCTCAAGAAAGCCAGTGCATCGCGGACTTCACCTTTTCCAAACGTGCCGTATTTGGCCGTTGGAATGCGGTGCCGGTGCATGAATTCTTTGGAGAAGACCTTGCTTCCTTCCAGCGCTGCACCTGCTTTTTTGGGGCCTATTACAGCCACAGAGGCCAAGGACTTGTCGGCGGCAAAATGGTCGGCAATACCAGCCACAAGCGGGGCTTCTGGCCCCACTACGACCATGTCGATTCTGTTGGCTTTGACGCATTCCACAACCGCAGGAAAATCCGTGGGGTCGAGGGGTACGTTTGTGCCCAACTCTTCCGTTCCGGCATTGCCCGGTCCAAAGAAAGTGGCGTCCAACAATGAGCTGCCTGAGATTTTCAGGCCGATGGCATGCTCCCTACCACCAGATCCAAGTATGAGTACACGCATGGTTCCTCAAAACTACCTTCGCCCCGGCCCGGCCCGCGGCATTGTTTTCAACACCTGAGGACAAGTGCTCACCAAAAAGGGCCGAAGTGCGCATATTTCGTGAACGACAACACCTCCATGCCTTCCAAACGGACCCGAGATGGGGCTCCACTGCTCAGCGTGGTGGTCATTGCCCTCAATGAAGCGCAGAACCTGCCGAGGTTGCTGCGTGCCGTCGGAGAATGGGCAGATGAAATCCTGGTGTTTGATTCGGGAAGCACGGACGGGACCGTAGAACTTGCAAAAGAAGCAGGTGCCCATGTGGTGAATTGTCCATGGGAAGGATGGTCAACCACCAAAAACAAAGCCAATGCGGCGGCACGAGGGGAATGGATTTTGAGTCTGGATGCCGATGAAGCTCCAGATGCGGCATGCGCCGCCGCCATTCGCCAACACATCCAAGGCGGTGTGAAGACCACAGAAGGAAGTTGGCGGGTTGGTGAGGTCAACCGCATGACCAACTATTGCGGACAATGGGTCCGGCACAGCGGTTGGTTTCCGGACCGGAATATCCGCCTGTGGCCCCGTGGTGCGGCGCAATGGGCTGGGGCGATTCACGAGACACCTGAATTCCAAGAACCGACAACAAAGACCCGTTTGCCCGGGGTTGTAGAGCATTACAGCTACCCGCACCGGGCCGACCACCTGTCCCAGATTGAGAAATTTGGACGGGTATGGGCCGAGGACCAATTCGCTTCTGGAAAATCGACGCCATTGGCCCTGGTCGGGCTGAAGGTTGTGGCCCAATGGGTCAAGACTTTCTGTATCAAGCGCGGCTTCCTCGATGGGCACACAGGGTGGA
>JAKMCX010000207.1 GCA_022428285.1 Flavobacteriales bacterium | reverse complement strand
GGCGATGGGGGCGCTGGCGGCCTTGCCGCTGGTGGCCAGCGCTGGATGTGGCAAAGAGCGCAGGTTGGCCAACACCACCGTTGCGGTCATCGGGGGAGGATTGGCTGGATTGACGGCCGCACTCAAGCTGCAGGACAAGGGCATGGCGCCCACCGTGTATGAGGCGTCGAACCGTTTCGGCGGCCGCGCCCGCACCGTGGATGGTGTGTTGCCGGGCAGCAAAGCCTTTGAGGCAGGAGGTGAATTCATCGACCAAGAGCATGAATGGATGCTCAGCCTGACCGACCGCTTCGGCCTCGCCTTGGACGATCTGGAAACCTCAGAACTCGAGGGCATGCGCTACCTCTTCAATGGGGAGGAGGTGACCCTCGAAGCACTCACAGAAGCCACAGCGCCATTCTTGCCCACTTTCTTGGCCGATGCGGCCGAATTGGAATCGGGCTACGACGTGAAGTCTGCCGCTCTTGATGCGATCACCTGCGCTGAATACTGGGACGCATTGGGCATTGGCGGGGTGTTTCGCGCTGTCTTGGAGGTGGCCATTCTGACCGAGTTCGGTCAGCCACCGTCGCAACTGTCGGCCTTGCATTTCGTGGAAGACTTGCCGCAGGTGCACGACGGTTCCACAGCATCAGATGGCGTGGAGCGGTACAAGCTCACAGAAGGAACGCAATCCCTCGTGCAAGCCATGGTGACCGAACTGGGGGGCGCCTCAGGAGGACAGCTCATGACGGGCGCTCGGCTCCTGACCGTGCGAAGTGAAGGCCGTGGTTTTGCGCTGACGTTTGAGGGCATGGAGGAGGTAGAGGTCGACATTGTGCTTCTGGGCCTTCCGCTGCCTGCCTTGCGCCAGGTGCAATTCGAGGATGTCGACATGCCGGCGACCTTGGAGACCTTCATCGCCGAGGCGGGCATGGGCCAGCACGCCAAGGCCATCGCCGGCTTCAATGGCACCCCATGGCGCACCGAGGGATACGACGGGGAAGTGCTCACCAATGCCGGTCCCCAGACCTGTTGGGACAGCAACCTGCTCAAGGCAGGAGACGGGTCATTGACCTTTTTGCTGGGAGGAGATGCGGCTGCGGCCATGGATCCCAATGCAGCGGAGTCTCTGGCCAATGGTCTTGTTCAACAGCTGGAACCGATGTTTCCCAACCTGTCCGGTGCGCGCAACAGTGCTGCGTGGGCCGTCAATTGGGGCCAAGAACCGGGTTACGGTGGCAGCTATAGCTGCTACGGGCGGGGCCAGTACACAGCTGCCATTGATTATTTTTACTTCGAAGGCGATGAGGAGGAGCGCCAAGTGGGCTTCGTCCGCAACCTCGGCTTCATTGGCGAGGCCTTCAGTGGAGACTACTGGGGATACATGGAAGGCGCCGTCCAAACCGGTTGGCTGGCGGCCAAGCACGTGGTGGACGAACTCGTTTAAAAAAAGGAGCAGCCTATTTTACCTCCAATATTGAACCCCAATGAAATCCTGTTTTTTGCCGCTTTTCTCGGCTGTTATGCTCGCGGCTTGCACGCCTTCAGCAGACCGTACACTTCACAAAGAGGAGGCCTACAGCGTGTTTGAGCGCAACGCCCAAACAGCCCGTCAGCTCATCCTTGATTTCGACGCGGAGAGCGATGCGGCCCTGGCCCACTTTGCCGATAGCGCCATTTGGACGCCCACCCGGTTTGGTCAGACGGACACCATCCCCTTGAAGCGGGCTTGGCAAGGTTGGAAGCGGGCATGGGCAGCCTATGATATGGAGCTGCTGTCCGACATTGTCCTGTTGCCTGGGGTCGACCCTCAGACCAAGGAGGTTGACGGGTCGGTGCGCGTCTACTTCGATTGGGCCTACACCAGGGCCGCCACCGACAGCACCGAGGAGAAGACCGTGCAGGTGGCGCTCTATGAGGCCTGGGAATTCAATGAGAATGGACAAATTTGGATGACCCAACTCTACGGAGACTTGGGGGCCGCACTGCAGGCATTAAAGGATTGAGGTGCGGGCGTCCCGCGGACGCCTCATTGGGCATTGCGGGATCCACGTCGCTTCAGCCACCACCACCCACCGAGCAGCCAAACCCCAAGGGCCAGCCAAAAGGCCATGAAGTAGACGTCGTTGGCGTCTGTGTTGTGGAAGTCCAGCATTGTAAACAGTCCAGCTTCCATGACCATCTCTGCCCAGAAGATGAGGTGGAAACCAAAGGCCCACAGAAACCAAGGTCGGGAGGCAGCGGTGCGCTGTGGCCTCAGCACTCTAAACAGAAATCCGTAGGCTGCAATGGCGCACAGCAGCAGCAGGGCGACAACCCCAAAGGCCTCTTGTGTCCGGACCAG
The DNA here is from genome assembly GCA_022428285.1 of Flavobacteriales bacterium. GTDB lineage: Bacteria > Bacteroidota > Bacteroidia > Flavobacteriales_D > Sanyastnellaceae > UBA8752. The sequence goes on along the minus strand of JAKMCX010000207.1, from coordinate 10,631 downwards.
CTGATGGGGGGCCAAGAAGATGAATCCTGCAGCGAGGTTCCAAAGGAGAAACAGGATGAGCTTCCGGAAATGGGGCATAGCGCCAAATTAAAATGGGCGCCCAAGACGCCCAAATAAAAAGGGCCAGCGTAAGCCGGCCCTTTTCTTTATCGTTATCCCACCGGAGCGGGTAGTGTATGCGGTATACGCAGGGACTTAACAGGCCTCAGAGGACCTGAACATTGACAGCATTGAGGCCCTTGGGACCTTCTTTGATGTCGAAACTAACTGATGAGCCGTCGGCGATGTCGCCAGTGACTGCTTTGACGTGAACGAATACGTCCTTGGACCCGTCATCAGGAGTGATGAAGCCGTAGCCCTTGTCGTCGTTGAAGAATTTAACTGTGCCCTGCATGGGGTAAAACTTATAAAATGAGGCGCGAAGCTAGGCCTATTCGTGGCTCATTCCACATTTAATCGCATAATTCACAATAGACCCCGTGGAATGGGGGCTTCGGTGACTTGTTTTGGACGCGGTAACCGAACTAAATTCCCTACGTGATAGAAGAAAAAGTACGCGGGCTTTTGTGCAGGGGGGTGTTGATGGTCTGTTGCGCTGCTGCGGTTCCAATGGCAGCCCAAGTTCAGATTGCAGAAATAGATGCTTTCGGTGATCTAGAAGACGGCTTGGGAAGGGGCGAGGATTGGATTGAATTGGTCAATGTTGGCGATGAGGCCGCCTCTCTCGCGGAGCTTCGTTTGTCCGATGACCCCGAAAACTGGGGCAAATGGAACCTGCCGAACGTGACACTCGGGCCCCAAGAAAGGCTGGTGGTATGGTGCTCGGGACGGGACGTCGGTGCCATTGACCACTGGGAGTGCCCTGCAGACGACACCGACGCCTGGCAGTACTTGGTGCCCAACCAAGCGCTCGATGCCGATTGGCGCACCTTGGACTTTGATGATTCATCGTGGCAAACAGGGGCCGGTAGCATCGGCTACGGGGATGGCGATGACGTGACCACCATCAATGGCAATGTCGTGTTCATGCGCAGGGCATTCAATGGCATCAATACAGACGAGTTGGTGCACGGCGTCTTGGCGATGGATTACGACGATGGATATGTCGCCTTTTTGAACGGCCGGGAATTTGCACGTTCCTCCTCCATGGACGAGACATCTGTGGCATTCAATGCTTTCTCAGGAGATCTGCATGAGGCAGAATTGTATGCTGGTGGCATTCCTGAGTCCGTTCCGTTTGACCCCCGTGAATGGCTCGTGGAAGGCACCAACGTTTTGGCGGTGCAGGTGCACAACTTCGGTCCCAACTCATCGGACCTCACGGCACGTCCGTTTTTGGCTTTGGCCCGCACCGCTCCCACACCCGTGCCTTTTGGTATTGTTCCCGGTTGGTTGCAGCCTGAGGCCCCTGAGTTTCACACCAACTTCAAGCTCAAGCCTGGAGAGCCTGTGATCCTTTCCAACGCAGCAGGCAACCTGTTGGACTTGGCCACCTTGCCTTCAGAATTGAGGGCGGGTGTGACGATGGGCAGGACAGAAGGAGCTTCCGATTGGTGTTTTTTCACGTCGCCTTCTCCAGGGAGTGTCAACCTCTCGGTCTGCTACCCCCACATCGCTCCGGCGCCTGTTGTGGAACCGAATTCAGGTTGGTACACGGCCTCCTCGGTCACCGCAACGCCTGGAGTGCCATCAGGCCCTCCCGGACAAACATTGCCCCCCGTCACTTTGCGCTTCACCACGGATGGTTCGGAGCCCACGCCGTCATCAGCGGCATTCACGGGATTCTGGAACCCTGCAGAGACATCGGTCTTGAGCGTCAAGGCGTTTGGAGAAGGGATGGTTCCCAGCGTGACTGTGGACCGGATTTATTTCATTGATGAGCCATCGACCAGCCTTCAGAAGGTGAGCATATTCACCCACCCTGATCACCTGTGGGATTGGAATACGGGCATCTATGTCTCCGGCCCCAATGCAGGCCAAGACTATCCATTTTTCGGCTCCAACTTCTGGGAGCCTTGGTCGCGAGAGAGCCGTTTGACATGGTTCGACGGCGCAGGAGACCCCGTAGCCGAGGCCCGCTTGGACTTGGAGATTCACGGCGGATGGTCCCGCGCTGAGCCCCAGAGGTCGTTTAGGCTGGACTTCAAAAAGCGCTACACAGGACCCCTAGAGCACGCCGTGTTTTCCTCCAAGCCTGACATCGACAAGTTTGGCAACCTCAACCTGCGCAACGGGGGCCAGGCTTCTTGGGAAAACAAGTTTCAAGATGCCTTTTATGGCGAGTTGGCTTTGGAGACCCATGTCGTGGCGTCAGGGTGGCGCCCGGTGGAGGTGTACCTCAATGGCGAATACTGGGGCGTCTACGGAGCCCGGGAAAAAGCCGATGAGCAGTTTGTGGAAGACAACTTCGGCTGGGACGACAATGCAGTGGACCTCGTGAGTGCATTCACCACGCTCAACGGCGGGCCCAGCGCTTTTGAGGCGACCGTCAATCCATTGCTTCAGCTGCCCAACGGCTCTGAAGCCTTCCACGATGCCTTTGCCCAGAACTTTGATGTGGATTCTTACATCGATTACCACATCTTCGAGATCCACGGCCAAAACGTCGATTGGATTGCCGCACCCTGGGGCCAAAACAACGTCAAGTTCTTTCGCCCCAATACCGGGGATGGACTGTGGCGTCCCATGCTTTATGATACCGATGCGTGCTTCGGAGCCTGGGGCACGAGTCCCTACGACAACTACTTGAGCTTGACCTTGAATCCACCGTACGATTCGCGGTTCACCGACTTGTTTAGAAAGGTGCTAGAAGACGACCAATACCAGTGCCAGTTTGCCACCCGAACCTGCGACCTGTTAGAGACCTCCTTTAGCGCCGAAGTCTTCGATGCAAGGCTTTCCATGACAGCGGCCAATTTGGCGCCGGCGATGTCGCACCACATCGACCTGTGGGATTCTCCTGCTTCGCTTTCCTACTGGCAGCAGCGCGTGGAATACATGCGCAACCACAATGAGGTCAGGGCCGCACCAGAACGCATTCACGTGCGGGACGAGTTCGGCTATAGCGACACAGAGTTGTTGACTGTCAGTTGGTCGCCTCCGTTTGGCGGAGAGGTCACGGTCAACGATATGGATGGTTTGGGCAACGGATGGGACGCCGAGTACTTTGGGGAATGTCCCATCAGGATCGCGGCCATTCCTTTTTCAGGTTTTGGGTTCTTGGGTTGGCAAAACAACCTCCACATCGATCTGGGGTTGGTGGGTGTCAACGACCCATTTGTGGAGGTGTCACTCCAAGAAGACGACCAGTTTTTTGCCATTTTCGGTCCCTGCCTCGATGGGGTCGGTCTTTCAATTCAGACCTCGGATGACGGGCTGTTGGCCCAGGTCACCGGCAGCGGTCAGCCCTTGGAGTTCTCCTGGTACCTCGACGGCATTTTGGTGGGACAGGGCAATGGACATGTTCCCTCGGTCCCTGGCGCATATGTGCTGACAGCCACCGACGGGAGCTGCACCTTGATGACCGAAGCCCTGAATTGGCCGGAGTTCGAAGATGAAACCGTGCTCAGCGTTGCTCCACAAATGCCAGTGGAGGAGTCCTTGAGCTTGTCGGTTTCTCCCAACCCTGTCTCCAATGCAGCGGTGGTGACGGGCGCAGAAGGAGGAGATTTGACGGTTTTAGATGCGGCTGGGCGGATTGTTTTTGTAGCCCAGAACGTAAGGTTTCCTTTCGTTTTGGATGCGGGGAACTGGGCGCCAGGTGTTTATGCTCTTCGCCTCTCCTCGGAAAAAGGACAGGAAGTGACGCGGTTGGTCAAGCGCTGATTGGGCGGCTTTATGACGGTTCTCATGGGGTTGGATGACTTTGGTCATCGGAAGTCCCCAGATAAACTGCATATTGAAGGACCAAGATTGTGCCATGTCAAAGTCCCAGCTTCACTACGATGTCATCATTGCCGGTTCCGGAATTTATGGAACCTCTATGGCCAGTATTCTGGCAAAAGAAGGCCTCAAGGTTCTCATCATAGAAAGGGGCAAGCACCCCCGGTTTGCGCTGGGTGAGGCCTTGCTGCCCCAAAGCGCCATTTGGCCTTTCATCATTGGAGAGCGGTTTGGCATTCCGGAAATTGGCCACCTGAGCCATGCAGACCGCATCGTCGACCACATCACGCCTTCCTGTGGATTGAAGCACAGCATTGGCTTCGCTCACCACACCGAAGGCGAGTCTTTGTCTACCGATCGCATGCACCAGTTGGTGCCCCCGCATTTGCCGTTCTACAGTGAGAGTCACTTGTACAGGGAAGAGGTAGATCAGTTCCTGCTCAATGCGGCCATCGGATATGGCGCAGAATACATCGAGGAAACACCCATCAACGATGTCAACATCACCGCTGAGGGCGTTGTGGTTTCCAGTCCACAGGCCGACTACAGCAGTGATTACTACGTAGACGCTTCTGGCCGGGGCTCCAGGTTGGTCCAGAAAATGGGCTACCGCGATGGCGCTCCAGAACCGCAGACCCACAGCCGGGCCATTTTTGCCCATGTCGAGGGATTGCAGCCTTTTGACAACCTGCATGCATCTCCTTCGAAGGGGCGAAAGTGGCACGAAGGCACCTTTCACCACATGTTTGAAGGGGGCTGGATGTGGGTCATCCCCTTTGACAACTTCAGCAGGTCCGAATCTCGAAAAGCCAGTGTAGGCTTGATGCTGGATCCCCGTGTCTACCCGGAAGACGCTTCGAAGTCAGCCGAGCAAGAGTTCCACTCCATTGTGGCCCGTTTCCCAGACATTCAGGCCCACCTAGACGGCATTGAAGTGTCCATGCCATTTACCCGAACGGGGCGGTTGCAATACGCCTCCCGCCAATCCGTCGGAGAGCGTCACTTTACCGCGCCGTCCACCTTTGGCTTCATTGACCCCTTGTACTCCAATGGGTTGATCCACACGTTCGAGAGCGTTTACTATGGGGCGCGTCATCTGTTGTCCGCATTTGGCAAAGCAGACGGGCCCGTGCGCAAGGGGGATTTCTCCACGGCGGCCTTCTCCAAGATGGAGGTGTTGCACCGCACCCAATGGAAGAACTCCGACAGCACCATTTCACGCGCCTACGCTGCCATGGGCAAGTTTGAGACGTGGAATGCTTGGACGCAGTTTTGGTTGGCTCAGATCCTCTTTGGTGACCTCTGGCTGCAGCGCGCCTGTTTCCGCTATTTCGAGCAGGGAGATGTGGCGCATTTCGACGCATTCTTGGACGAGATGCGCCCCGGAGAACACGCCCCTTTTGCAAAGGACAAGGCGGCCTTGCTCCAAGACTTTGGCGCCTTGTTGGATGTCGATGACCGCGGAATGGTGGCCCCTGGAGAAGCCATGCTGAACCGTTTGGCAGAGGAATCTTGGCTGCCCCGTCACGTCTATGATTGGGGAGCTGCAGATGCGCGCCATGTGGACTTCTCGCGAGAGGAGGTGGTGGGGGCCTTGCTCGGTTGGGGATTTGAATCCTCTCCAGAGCATTTGAGGACCAATTTGTTTGACTTCAAGCTTCCGGCTACGGCCTGAGGGCCAGAACGAGATGCTTGCTGGCCTTGCCGGGTCTTGTAATGTGTAACCTAATCGGGGGGGTGTGCGTAAACGATGCACAATCCACTTCCCCATGTTGCTCTCTACGATTTTCGATGCGTACCTCTTCTTTGGTTTGATTTCCACTGCCCATTGGGGCGCCATGGCCTTGTGTCGGTCCATGGGGATCAAGCCCAGGGGCATTCCGCATTGAAAACCAAAAGAGCGGCGCCCACCCCCCGAAAGGAATGGGCGCCGTCGGGCAAAAGGAATGCGGCTGTTGTCCGCAGAAGAGGTTGCTCAGTAGGCAGCTGCGCCAGATAGCGGCGCCAACATCTCTGCAAAGTGAACGTTTTCAAAGCGGGCGTCATACACGACTGTTCCCTTGTGGTCCCTCAAGATGAGGTGCACAAAACGGCCGTATTCATTGAGGGTTTCCCGGTGCAATGAGGCGCGCAATACACCTGGTCTGTAGACGTAGTCAGGGGCCAGGTTTCGGTGTGTTCTGTATTTACGCTTGATCTTGAGTGGATTCACAAAATTCAATGCGTCCAGGCCCGACAGTACCTCGGCAACTTGCGCAACAGAATGCTTGGGGTTTACACCTGTGACGGAGGTCAATACCACCGCATTGTAGTCCCCCAAGTGGCCGGTGAGTTGGTCCAATTTGACCTCTGCCCGGCGCTGCTCCCATTCGCGTTGCTTGGCCTCACTCACAATGGCCTGTCGGCTGGCTCGAACCCGATGTTGTTCCTCCCGGATCAATGCGCGCTGGGCATTGAGGGCATTTGTGGCCGCCTGCGCTCGCCGCGCATTGGCCTCGAGTAGGCGCGCCTCGGCGTCCAATTTTCGCCTGGCCTGTCTGGACGCTTCACAATCGTGCTGCTCGCAATCTTCTAGGCAGGCCAGCGAAGGCTCAGGGGCGTTTGGCCTGTTGAGGTTGGGTTGAGCAAAGGCGGGGCTGGTCATGACCGCAGCCGCGAGGAGAACAAGGGGGAGGTGGTGTCGAATCATGGTGTTGTTGTTTTAGAAGAACGTTCTAGGGTAAACAAGCATCATGCCAAACACATCCGAGGTCTACCTTCGCATGAGATGGCCGTGCCCAGTCGTTCTGTAGGTGTCCAAGAATTCTTGGAGGGTTCCCGTAAGGCAGGGGTGCTGCTCTTGGATGCCCGCTCACCGGGTGAATTTGCCGAGGCCCACATCCCCGGAGCGCTGTCCTTTCCCCTTTTTGACGATGCCGAGCGCGCCGAAGTGGGGACGCTGTACAAGCAAGAGGGGAGGGAAATGGCTGTGGAACGCGGCTTGGAATTCATAGGCCCCCGCATGGCCGACATGGTGCGGCAGGCCAAAGCGCTGTTTGCAGAGCAGCCCAGCCGACGGCCCATCCACATGTATTGTTGGAGGGGTGGAATGCGCAGCGGTTCTCTGAGCTGGTTGCTGCGCACTGCGGGGCTGCCCGTGGTTTTGCTGGAGGGAGGATACAAAGCCTACAAGCAAACCTTGCCTGAATTTATGGGCCGTGATTGGCCTTTGGTGCGCGTCGGGGGATACACCGGGTCGGCAAAAACCGCGGTGCTCCATGCGCTCGCCGAAGCGGGGGAACAAGTGGTCGACCTCGAGGGGTTGGCGCGGCATTTCGGGTCTGCATTTGGCAACCTGCGCCGCCATGCCCAGCCCACTTCTGAGCACTTCCGAAACCTCCTTGCGGAGGCGCTCACTGGACTCGATTCCAACCGCCGCATTTGGGTGGAGAATGAAAGCCGTCGCATCGGCAATGTGCACGTTCCAGAGCCGTTTTATAAGCGCATGATTGCCTGTCCTGCGCTGGAGATGCTCCGCAGCATGGAGGACAGGGTGTCGCACCTCGTAGGGATGTATGGGGGATTCGAAACCGATTTATTGCGCGAGGCGTTTGAAGCCATTGGGACCGAATTGGGCGGGCCGGAAACACGAGAAGCCTTGACGGCATTGGACGGCAACGATTTGGCCACCGCTGCTCGGATTGCATTGGAGTATTACGACCGGGCCTATGAGCATGGTTTGCAAAAGCGGGCCAAAGACAACCGGCATCCGGTCGATGCCCAAGGGGCGACGCTGGCCCAATGCGCAGAGCGTTTAATGGCTGCGGCGGATGACATGGGTCTCTGACCCACCTTTGCGCCATGGAGCAAGAACAAGTGAGGCTGACCCAGTACAGCCATGGAGCAGGCTGTGGCTGTAAAATTGCCCCCGGGGTGCTCGATCAGATTTTGGCCCAGTTGGGCCAGCAAGCCGATGACCCCAATCTGATCGTCGGCCATGGTGCCCGCGATGATGCGGCGGTTTATGATCTGGGCGATGGAACGGCTGTGGTGTCGACCACGGACTTCTTCATGCCCATTGTAGACGATCCACATGCTTTTGGCCGCATCGCCGCCGCCAACGCCATCAGCGACATCTATGCCATGGGCGGCACACCTTTGATGGCCATCGCCATTTTGGGGTGGCCCGTAGACAAGCTCGCTCCTGAAGTGGCGGGTCGCGTTCTAGAGGGCGGTCGGTCGATATGCGCAGAGGCAGGCATTCCGCTGGCAGGCGGTCACAGCATCGATTCTCCCGAACCCATTTTTGGGCTCGCTGTATCGGGCCGCGTAGCATTGTCCAAGCTCAAGAAGAATGGGGGCGCTGCCGTTGGGGATTTGCTCTATCTGACCAAGCCCCTCGGAGTGGGCATGGTGACCACCGCCCAGAAGAAAGGCGTGGTGGAAGCGGTGCACTTGGCCGCTGCCGAGAACAACATGACCCGTCTCAACAAGGTGGGCGCTCCGTTGGGCGAGATCAAGGGCGTCAACGCCATGACGGATGTGACCGGCTTCGGCCTCGGAGGACATGCCCTCGAAATGGCACGCGCCACTGGAGTTGACCTTGTTTTTGAAGGGAAATCACTGCCGCTGCTGGACCGAGATGGCTTGGCCAAATACCACGCAGCCGGATGCATTCCTGGGGGCACCCGGCGCAATTTTGCGGGTTACGGCGAGCACCTCGATTGGGATGGCGTGGGAACGTTTGTGCGGGATGTGGTGTGCGACCCCCAGACCAGTGGTGGTCTGTTGGTGTCGGTGGACCCTTCCTACAAGGAGGAAGTAGAAAAGGTGCTGCAAGCGGCGGGCTGTCACAGCCAGCCCATCGGAGAAGTGGTCCAAGGCCAAGGCCAGGTGAAGTTGAGGGCGTAAAACCCGAACAGGGGGGCTTACCTCAATCGGGCCGTTACCCAGCCCTCGAGCACAGCAATGTGGGGCAGTGTGCCGGCCAGAAGGAAACTCAATGCGGCCCGCTCATTGAGCAAGCCTTGGCCCACTGTCCAAAGCACAGCGCCGGCCATGGCGGCAAAAACAAGGCTCAATGGCAAGCTGCGCAGGTAGAGCTTGGAAAAGACGGGCGACAAGGACTGACGCTCCTTGAACTCCTCAAAGAAGGCCTCCCTGGAGTGTCCCAGGACGAAGTACAAGGCGAACGCCAGCAGCAAATCGTCCACGCACCAAGCGAGCGCAATCCCTGTGCAGGCCAACAGGCCGTTGCGCCAAGTGGCGTGCAACGCTGCGGCCAAGATGACCGCTGAAGCCGAAGCCAATTGAAGGGGGAGGTATCGGTCGGCAAATGAAGGGGAGAGGTCCCAGCCGTAATCCTCAAGAATGAGCAAGGCATCGGGGCGGGTGACGAGTGGTGCCAATACAGCGATTCCAAGCGCCACACCGAACGTGCTGTTGATCTTCTGTTGGTTGCGCATCGCATCGATGCGCAGGTGAGACATCCCAAAGTGGTAGGCGCTGGCGCACAAGAAGACGCCGAGCATCACCGCCGGCGCCCATTCAAAGGCGAGCCAACACACCCCGATGGCGGCGACATAAGGCAAGACAAACGATTGGCGCAACGGTCCTTCTGGATCGCCATGCATGTGGGCGTGAAGGATGTGGTCCAATGCGCCGTGCTGAATGCCTACCGTGGCAATGAGCAGCACTGCCAGCGGGGTCTGTGCTTCGGGCCACCATTGAGCTGCTGCTGCTGCAAGGGCCATGCCTCCGGCCATGAGGCCCAATGTCCAGATTCTGACCCGACGGGCATTCTGGAAAGTGGTGGTCGGGATCAAGCCAAACATGAGGCAAAGGAAAGGCCCACCCCCGAAAAGGGATGGGCCAGTTTTCCTTGCTTCGGTTTCAGAGGATTCAGCTCTTCGCGCTGTCCTTAACAGCCAAAGCGTAAATCACGAGACCGAAACCGATCTTATTGATGGCGTCACCGATGTTGTAGATGACGTCCATAGAGCCTGAAAAGCCGAAGACCTCACCTTCACCTCCGTACCAACCGGCGGTTCCCATCATGTATCCAATGGGGTAGATGGCCCATCCAGCCAGTACAAACCAGCCGAGCCACTTGTTGGCTTCGGCAACGGCGCCACCTGCGCTAGCAGCCAATTGCTTCACCTCACCAAACCAGACGAGATAAACAATGTAGAAATAAGCAAGACCAGAGAAAAGACCCCAGAGCCAAGCGTTGCTTTGGTCGAGTGCCTCACCCCAGTAACCTGTGACCAACATGATAACAGAAGCGAAAATGAGCTTCCACATGAGGCCCATGGTTCCACCGGCTTTTTTGGTGATCAGATAGAACTCCACACACATCAACGGAACGGTCAACGTCCAGTCCACATAGCGGAATGCAATCGGGCTGTCTCCTGTCGCCAGATAGTAGTCGCGCATGTAGTAGTAGTGCACGAAAGCGATGAAAGTGATGATGCCACTGACCAGCAGTGAAGTCCTCCACTTTTTATCTACGGCTCCCATTTCGAGGAAGAAGAAGACAGATGCGGCCATCATGGCCATGCATCCCACGAAGAACGTGAAGCTCGTCAGGTTGTCGAAGTGCTCACTCATGAAGAGCGAAGCGTCGGCTAGAATTAAAGAAAGATTCATTTGTTGTGTATGGTTTTGAACGTGTTCAACGTACACACCAAAACCGAAGAGGAGAGGTCTTGTTCAAGATAATTGTAAAAAAAGTGAACGGAATAAATCAGGGCTCGGCCGATTGCTCTGTT